>DATISS010000022.1:0-5168 GCA_035468565.1 Planococcus sp. (in: firmicutes) | reverse complement strand
CGAGGCAGGCTGTCTACGTTAGTTGCCGGACTTTTCTTGATCTTCCTGATTATCGTACTCGGTGATTTGGTAGTTCAGATTCCGATGTCCGTTCTTGTAGGTATCATGATCATGGTCGCTATCGGAACTTTCGACTGGTCTTCGTTCACTTATTTGAAAAAAGCGCCGAAAACCGATGCAGCTGTAATGGTGTTGACAGTCCTAATCGTGGTTTACACGCATGATTTATCAATAGGCGTCATCGCAGGCGTAGTATTGAGTGCAATCTTCTTCGTAGCAAAAATTTCTAAAATTGAAGTGAAAATGAGAATGGAGAAAAATTCTCCAAGATACGTTGTAGAAGGGCAATTGTTCTTCGCGTCAGTCGAAGATTTCCTAGAAAAATTTGACTACTCGATCGCAAATGAAAAAGTGATCATCGATTTTACCGATGCGCATGTTTGGGATGATTCAGGCGTCGGAGCGATTGACAGAGTCGTATTGAAATTCATGGAAAACCAAAACGAAGTAGAGCTTGAAGGGTTAGACTCAGGCAGTAAAAAGCTGGTAGATAAACTGGCGATATTCAACGATGCCAATGCGAAGCTGCCAACACATTAAAAGCCAAGGGAGTGTTGAGAAATGTATAAAAAAATATTGCTCGCAGTAGATGGTTCCGACCACTCTATCCGCGCGGCTGAGCAAGCGATAAAAATTGCTGCTCCGTCAACGGATTCACAAGTGACGATTGTATTTGTAGCAGATCATGCCAATGCCAAAAATGAAGTGCTGCATAGCGGCAGTTCAATGGAGCTGGATCTGCAGCGCAGAAAAAAAATGCAGCCTGTCGAAAAAACTTTGGCAGCGGAAAACATCAAATACAAAGTCAAAATCCTTCATGGCACACCAGGTCCGGCAATCGTCGAATATGCCAATAAAGAAAAATTCGACATACTGGTCATCGGCAGCCGCGGGTTGAACTCGCTTCAGGAAATGGTACTGGGCAGTGTCAGCCACAAAGTCGTAAAGCGGGCGAATTGCCCGGTGCTGATCGTTAAATAACAATGATGAATAGCCAATTGGAAAAGGAGCTCTCCGGGGCTCCTTTTTTATGTAAAGGAGCATGGACATGCAAGGCATAAAAGGAACGAACACAAAAAAACCCGGTTTAATCCAAACACCTTTCTATTATGGTTGGCTGATCGTCATCATTGCTGGGTTCTCCCATTTCTTCTCCGGTCCGGGGCAAACATATTCGAATGCCATTTTTATTGATTATTACATAGAAGAATTCGGATGGAGCCGCTCAGCAGTTTCTGGTATTTATTCAGCGGCGACATTGCTCGCAGGGCTTATGCTGTTCATGGTCGGCCGAATGGTCGATAAATTCGGCGCACGGAAAATGGCGGTGATCGTCTCCATCCTGTTGGCAGCGGCAAGTATCTTCAACAGCCTTGTCGTCAACTGGGCGATGCTGTTTATCGGTTTTTTTGCCGTCAGGCTGTTCGGGCAAGGATCCATGTCGCTCGTGCCGAATTCGTTGGTGCCGCAATGGTTCATCCAAAAGCGCGGCAAAGCCTTAGGGTTGGCTGCGCTCGGCGGAATGATCGGTTCCGCTGCATTTCCGCTGCTCAATGTCTGGCTGATTGAAGCATTCGGCTGGCGTGCAGCGTGGCAAATTCTCGGCGCTTCAGTGATTCTCATTTTTACGCCGCTCGCATTTCTCTTTATCCGGAACCGGCCGGAAGACTTCGGTTTGCGGCCGGACAACGGGCCCGTTTTAAGCAATAAAGAGCATCAACGGCAATTGTCCGCTGATGTCAGTTGGACGGTGAAAGAAGCGCGGACAACCCGGACTTTTTGGCTGCTGCTGTTTTGTGTCGCGGTGCCGGCGTTGGTGAATACCGGTATGACCTTCCACTTGGTTTCCATCTTTTCGCTTCAGTCGCTTGAGCCTGAAACGGCAGCAGCCGTATTAAGCCTCATGGCGGTCATCGGTTTTCCGGTGACTTTCCTGGCGGGCTATTTGCTCGATAAGATCCGGGTGCAATGGATGCTTGCGGCCGTTTTTGCCGGGGAGATCGCATCGATCTTTCTATTGAAAGAAGCCACCGCCTTTTCATCGGCGATTTTGTTTGCCGTCGTCTGGGGGTTCATGCTCGGCATCGAACGCGTGACGCTCAGCGTGATCTGGCCGAATTATTTTGGCAGGCAATACTTGGGCAGCATCACCGGGATTTCCATGGCGGTGATGGTTGTCGGTTCTGCCCTCGGGCCGTTGCCGTTCGGCCTGTTCTTTGACCGCTTCGGCGGCTACGATGAAGTGCTGTGGGGCATCATGATTTTTCCGCTATTGGGAATAGTGGCGTCGCTGCTGGCCCATCCACCGCAAAAAAAGGCTGGATAAGCCGCGCAAGCCGTGAAATGCTTATGCATTTCACGGCTTTTTTATGTGGAAAAGGGCTTTTTTTGACTGTCTTGGTATATTATGAAGTAAAAAAGGAGAGGTCATATGAAAAAAACAAATGTCTGTTTCATCGGAGCCGGGCTCCATTCGACGACGAATATTTACCCAGCAGCACTTGAAGCGGGAGCGGAAATCCAAGCGATTGCCACGCGCAGTTTCGAGCTTTCCCGCAATGCGCTTCAGCGGCTGGGGAGCGAGGGCAGTGCTTATGATGATTATCGGATCATGCTGGAAAAGGAAGAATGTGCGGGTGTGGTGGTCGTTGCCCAACCTGAAGACCATGCTGCACTCGTTCTCGACTGCATCAAAGCCGGGAAAAATGTCTTTGTCGAAAAACCGCTTGGCATGTCCGAGGCGGAAGCGGGTGAAGTTGCAAGAGCCGCTGAAACGGCCGGAGTCCAGGTAATGGTCGGGTTCATGAAGCGCTACGCGCCGATTTACCAGAAACTCAAAGAAGTGATCGATGGCGGGACGCTGGGTTCTGCGCGTTCTTTCCAGGCGCGCTTTGCTGTCGACAGCACGCTATTCTGTGAAAATGACGAGCAGTTCATGAAATTTTCCGCAATCGACATGGTGGACCTGGTGCGGTTCCTGTTCGGCGAAGCGGTGGAAGCTAAAGGATTCAAAAATAGCAGCAAAGGGTTTATTTCCCAAAGCATTTCGTTGAAGTTTGAAACGGGCGTGGTCGGCAGCCTGTATTTCAGCGGCATGACCGCCTGGACGCGCGAAAGCGAGAATATCACGGTGACGTTTGATGAAGGATTCGCTTTTGCGGATGAAATCAATGCGCTGACGATCCACAAATCCCAGCACCACGAGGAACAGCCGTGGCAATCGATCGAAGAAGCGGACACCCATTACAAGCCTTCCGCAACGCCGATGTCCGGCGCTTACCGGGACCTGTATCTCCGCGGATTTGTCGGCGAGATGACGCATTTCCTTGAAAGCTGCCGAACTGGCACGGCGCCCTTGTCGAACGCGCAGGATAACGTCAAGACGATGGCGCTTTGCGACCGGATCCTCGACAGCCTGTCGTAAAATGCAAAAAATAAAACACCTGCATCCATTTTCACCTGAATTTCATTCGCTGCCTTTAAAGTATGAAGGAAGATAAGGTGAATCAGCCGATACCTTTTCAAAATCAGGGGGGTCGTATTATGCAGGTGCAGGAAAGAAGTTTGCTGACAGTCATTGATGGCAAGGACAGCGTCCGCTGGAATAGCCTACTGGCCGGGTTTTCAAATACCGACATCTATTTTTCGCATGAATATTTTATGAGCGCCCTGTTATTGGATGAAGGGGAGGCCATGTTGTTCGTTTTTGAAAATGCAGACGGAAAAATAGCGTATCCTGTCATTAAAAGAGAGATTGAAAACGAAGCGAACCTGGAAATATACGATATCACGACACCATACGGTTACGGAGGGCCGCTGATTTCTTGCAGCGGCAACGAACAGGCCTTGCTTACGGAATTCCGGAAAGAATTTGATGCTTATTGCCAGCGCCACCACATCATCTCGGAATTCACCAGATTTCATCCGCTGCTCGGCAACCAGCAAGGTTTCGAAAACGGGATGGAGATTTCCCACGTCAGCGATACGGTGGCCATCGGGCTGCAGCAAGAAGGCGATCTGCTGAGCCGCATCCCGGGCAAAAACCGCAATATGATCCGCAAGGCGATGAAAAACAACATAGAAATCAAAAAAATCAGCACACAGGATTATCTTGAGGAATTCATTTTGATGTATTACGACACCATGCGCCGCAACAGCGCGCCCCGTTATTATTTCTTTACGGAAGATTATTTCCGTAAAACCATCCGGCTGTTTGGCTCGGACCTTCATTTCTTCGGAGCGTTCCTGGATGGGCAAATGATTGCGGCGACGTTGGTGTTGAGCCAGGGCAAATTCATGCACTACCATTTATCCGGATCGTTGATGGCATACCGGAACTTGGGGGCGAACAATTTGCTGCTTTTCAAAATCGCTGAATGGGGCCAAGAACGGGGCGCGGAAGCATTTCATCTGGGCGGCGGCTATTCAGGGCAGGACGACAGCCTGTTCCGCTTCAAAAAGACCTTTACGCAGGACGCGCCGCTGGAATTCCACATCGGAAAGAAAACCCACAATCCGGCTTTGTATCAAATGTTGTGCTTCGAAAAAGAGAAAGACGAAAGCAGCCTATATTTTCCTTTGTACAGAGCCTGAGGTAAAAGCGCAACGCGAATAAAGAGGGATAAATTTTGCAGGGGCGTCCTTTCGGGGAAGCCCCTTTTTGCGTGCGGAAAGTATTTGGCGGTGAAGAGAAAGTATTTCATGACCGAGAGAAAGTATGTGAGGTCGAAGAGAAAGTATTTCGCTCCGCAAAGGAAGTAAATCCGAAATTATCCAATTAAAAAAAGCTGAAAGCGGCTTTTTGAATCGATTTTGATTAAAATCCATGAAAAAAGGCATTCCAGCTTTAGCTGGAATGCCTTTCGTTTTATTTTTTCATGATGAACGCCAAATGGCGGCCCGCTTTCCGGTTTTCGCGGTAAGAAAAGCCGGAGGGGTCCTGGAACGTACAGGTCCGATCGACCGCGATCTTTTCGGCAGGGATGCCGGCGAGTTCACATTGCCTTTTCACCACGAGCTGGTTGTCGATATGGTATTTGCCGGTTTTCTCGTTGAAATACATAAAGCTGTCCGCGTAGCCGAGCGCTTTGAATTTCAAGTAGACGTCT
>DATISS010000021.1:0-7177 GCA_035468565.1 Planococcus sp. (in: firmicutes) | reverse complement strand
CGGACAATCGCCCAGCCGCGCCAAGCGCCGACGACGTAGACCATTGAGAAGAACGCCAGCCACATGCCGATGGTGACCATTAGATCGAATAGATAATGGATCCATAGCGGCGGCCGTTCATCTTCCGGGAATTCGTTAAGCCCTATCACTTCCGCACCCGGCGTGCCGTGTGCCAGAATACTTAACGCATATGGGATCTTAATGGCGTATTTCGGCTCTTCGCCGTCAAGCACGCCGAACAGGATTAGCCCTGCATCCCCTTCTGTTTCAAAATGCCATTCAGCAGCAGCCAGTTTTTCAGGCTGGTATTCAGCCAGGTATTTCCCGGAGAAGTCACCAATGATAGCTGTGGCAATCGAGAACACCAAACCGACTTTCATCGTCAAGAACAACGCTTTTTTATGGTAGACGTGGTCAGACCCGCCGATCATCCGCAGCGCCGCTATCGAAGCCAGCACGAATGCCGAAGTCATGAACGCCGTCGACATGACATGCGCAACTTTTGTCGGCACTGCCGGATTGAAGATGGCGAGCAGCGGCTGCACATTGACAAACTCGCCGTTCAGGATTTCAAACCCTTGCGGAGAATTCATAAAGGCGTTGACAATGGTGATGAATACGGACGATGCCGCTGCACCAAGCGCAACGGGGATCAGGATTAAAAAATGCTTCCGCTGATCTTCAAAACGGTCCCATGTGTACAAGTAGATGCCGAGGAAAATCGCTTCAAAGAAAAATGCGAATACTTCCATGAACAGCGGCAGCGCGATGACGTTGCCCGCGAGCTGCATGAACTCGGGCCATAACAGCGATAGCTGCAGCCCGATGGCAGTACCGGTTACAACCCCGACCGCGACCGTAATGACAAAGCCGCGTGCCCAGCGCCGTGCCAAAAGAATATAATGTTCATCATTCTTCTTAATTCCTACCCATTGCGCAATCATGATCAGCAATGGAATCCCGACGCCGATTGTCGCATAAAGTATATGGAAAGAAAGCGTCATTAACGTTAAAATGCGACTCAATAAGGCCGTGTCTTCAAAACCCATCTCGTATTACCCCTCTCAAAATCCGAAAGATTGCCGTGCTTTTGCTATAACCCCATTGTACCTTATCTCTCTCAGCCGCTCGATTCCTAACCTCCATTGCAGCAGGATATTTTCACCAGCTTTGAATAACTTGTGACAAACAATAAAATGAAATGATTGAAAAATTTCTAAATATTTAGTATTCTGGTAACACACCAAAATCAAAGGATGATGCAGCATGAGAACAAAACGGAAAGTATTTGCCTACATTACGCGTGGCCCAGAAGAGAAAAATGAACTATTGGTTTTCTCCCATAAAGGAGAACCGGAAGCAGGGCTGCAAGTTCCCGGTGGAACCATCGAAGAAGGCGAAATGCTCATTGACGCTTTGTACCGCGAAGTCCAGGAAGAAACGGGACTGCCGCGCAACGTACTGGAATTCGAAGGAAAAATCCACAAATACACTTATTATCCTGAAAACCAGGACAAAGCCTACGAGCGGAATATCTTCCATTTCGCATATACCGGCGAACCGATTGAATCCTGGGAGCATACAATTGTCAGCGACGGTCAGGACAACGGCCGCACTTTCCAGTTCCATTGGGAGCCGATCGACAATCTTCCGAAACTTGCAGCTGAACAGGATGCCGCTATCGAACTGCTGTAAACCCCTATAGACAAAGCTGCACCAAAAGGTCATTTGAAATGACGTTTTGGTGCAGCTTTTTTCGTATTGGAGCAATAGCCGGATAGATGCAGTTGCGCTTAATTCCTATGAGCGGTCTTTTTCGTTGATCGAGTCGATGGGCACCATCACTTCGATATGTCGGGCCAAGTTTTCGAATGTCGCCGGCAATAAGCCGCCGTATTCGCCATCAAGGTTCAACAATACCCGTTCATCGGACGACACCGAAATTTTGCTGGCCTTCGCGTAAATGACATGCGGGTCTGACAAATGCTCCCCGCGCAAAGCCAGTGAAGCCACGCGAATAAATTCAGCCATATTCAATTCTTTCAAAATCAATAAGGTGAATTTGCCGTCATTGATGCTGGCGTCAGGAGCCAATTTTTCAAAGCCCCCCACCGAATTCGTCAAACCGATCAGGAACATCATCGCATGATCGTCAAACACATGGCCATCGTATTCAATGCGGACTTTCGAAGAGCGGATGGAAGGCAGCATTTCAATGCCTTTCAAATAATACGCCATTTGCCCGAGCACGGTTTTCAGCTTACTTGGTACTTCATACGTCAATTCAGTCAGCCTGCCGCCTCCGGCAATGTTGATGAAATGGCGATCATTCATCAGACCGACATCCACCGGGATGGAATTGCCTTCGATGATGATATCGACCGCCTTGTTGATATCCCGCGGGATATGGACAGCCCGGGCAAAATCATTGGTCGTCCCCATCGGGATCAGTCCAATTTTCGGCCGCTCTTCAAACCCTGACACGCCTGATACCACTTCGTTCAACGTTCCATCGCCGCCCACCGCGACAATCAGATCGAAATTCCGTTTCACTGCATCAGCAGCAGCGATTGTGGCATCGCCTTCTGCAGTTGTTGCGTGGCAAGATGTTTCATATCCTGCCTTTTCCATTTTTTCTAGCACTTCCGGCAAATGTTTGCGGAAAAGCTCACGCCCGGAAGTCGGATTGTAAATGATTCGTGCACGTTTCATACCAGATTCAGCCTTTCTCAACGTTCTTTATACTCAATAGGATTCATTACGCCCCAAAAAGTTCCAGCCAAGAAAAAAACCGACATTGTGCCGGCCTTCCCTACTTCAAACTTTCCTTGAACGCTTTCCGTAAATCTTCATAGACCATTTGCCAAAAATCACTGTTCCACGTAAAGCCATCCGAGATTTCACCGTAAATTGTCTTCGTATGGATCTCGTATTGCGGATCGGTTTTTTCCGGCAGCTTCGCTTTTTGCTCATCCACGAACTGCTGGACTTGCGGCGCTCGCGGACCCCATGTCCCAAGCACTTCGCCATCCGGCGATAAAATCAGGTATTTCGGAATCGAACGCGCCCCATCCGTCAAATAGCGGTCCATCAATTCCAGGTTCTCATCCCTGGAAATGCAGCGAACTTTTATGCCCGAAGGTTCCACCATCTTCCGGAGAATTGCGTTGTTCATCATCGCATCGCCGCACCAGTCTTCTGTAATCGCCAAAATATGCGGATGCTTTTCTTTCAGCAAAGCCATCAATTCCGGGTCTTCAGGCAAATCGAATTTCTCATAAATCGAATAGGATTTTTCTTGGTTGGATTCCATTTGGGCCATATAGCTTTCAATGGAAATGCCATTCTCGAAATACTGCTGCTCCGTTGTCATAAGCAAATCACTTCTCCTTCATCGCTTGAATCGATCCTAAGATTCCCCGCGCTGCTGCAGGCTTAATAATCTCCCTGTTTTGCGTGAAATCCTTGTAAGTCATTCTTTACCCTTTTTTGAAGGCCGGCAAAACTAAGCGGCATAACCGCTATGCAGTCGGGATTTGCTATCCCTCTTAGTTTACTGCCAGAAAGCCAAAGCATCAACCCATATCGCCCCATCTTTTTCATTTCGCTGCAGCGCACTTTCATGTCTCGAAGCTAGCGAAGCGATGCAGAGACAGACGGACGCTTTCCGCGGGCACGGCCTCAGCCGCTTCTCTCGCTCCGCTCAGTCCAGGGTCTTCAGCTCGCGCTGTCCCGCTGGAGTCACCGTCTTCCACTTCATTCAAAGGTATTTCTTAGTATCAAATCAGTTCTATTATCAAAAAACCATGAAAGATACACTATTTGCAGTTTCTAGTTGGTTCCTAGATATGGAGCAAAACAGCTCCGACTCCCGCGGAATAGCGAAGTGCCGAAATCCACTCGGGCGCTAGTCCGAGTTAGTTCGGCGCGAGCCCGCGGAAAGCGTCTGCCTGAAGCGCAGGATCCGGTATAAGTACCATGACATGTGTAATCATTCTGTAAAAGACATCACTATTCTTTTGTCTACAAGTTTAAGCATCCGCTTCAGGCGGATGCTTTTTCTTATGACGTTGTTTGAGCCCATCACTAGCGGGAACATGAGCAGTAAAAGGGGTTGGACAGTGTGAAGACTTCACTTGAAGAAGCCGTCAAGATGCATGCGCAGCCATTCAGGTCAGTTGAGGATTTAGCACCTATTTTAGAAGCCATCGGGGATGCAAAATTTGTCCTTCTTGGAGAAGCGACACACGGAACATCCGAGTTTTATACATGGCGGGCCGCTCTGACCAAAAAATTGATTCAGGAAAAGGGATTTTCTTTGATTGCCATTGAAGGGGATTGGCCTTCCGCCCAGCGCGTCAATCGTTACATTAAAAATTTTTCTGAAGAAGAAAAACAGCCGCGCGAAGTGCTTCAGGTTTTTAAGCGATGGCCTACTTGGATGTGGGCCAATGAAGAAATAGCCAATTTTATCTACTGGCTGAAAATGCACAATCAGACAAATCATCCAAAAGTCGGTTTTTACGGCATTGACGTTTACAGTCTCTGGGAATCTATAGAAGAAATAATCCGTTGCCTGACAGAAATCGATCCTTCTGGTGAAGCTATTAAGTTGGCTAAAAAAACATTGTCCTGCTTTGAGCCCTTTAACCGCGTTCCTGAAAACTATTCTGCCACTGCCGCTGACTACTCAAAAGCCTGCGAGAAAGAGGTAGCCCGATTGCTGGCATCCATCCGTTCAAACAACTCCCTCTACAAAGACCCGTACGAGAGCGATCTGGATTTGAAGATCAACGCACTGGTCGCAAAAAATGCAGAAGACTATTACCGTGCCCTAACGAAAAGCGATGAAGTTTCCTGGAACATCCGCGATGAACATATGGTAGAAGCCATCAACGAAGTACGCAATCATCACGGCAGACAAGCTAAAATCATCGTGTGGGAGCACAATACCCACATCGGCGCTGCTAATGCCACTGATATGAAAAATGAAGGCATGACCAATGTAGGACAAATTCTGCGTGAACAAAATCGTGCGGAAGATATTTACGCCATCGGCTTTGGAACTCATTCAGGAACTGTCATTGCGGCGCATTCCTGGGAAGTGCCTTACGAAAACATGGAGATTCCGCCCGCCAAGCCATATACCTGGGAGGATCTTCTGCATCGAACCGGTGCATTCGATAAATTTCTGCTGTTCCATCCGCAGAATTTCACTCTTTTCGATCGCTGGGTTGGCCATCGCGCTATCGGTGTTGTTTATAACCCTGAGTTTGAATCCTATGGGAATTATGTCCATTCCAGAATTTCACAGCGATATGACGCTTTTATTTTTCTTGATCGCACTCATGCGCTGACCCCTCTTTAAACCAAAAGCTGCTTTGGAAAAGAAGCTGCTTTTTTGAGCATTTATACACGTTCTTCAAATTTTGAATGTTATGATTACAGATGACTTGCTTAGTGTAAACTAATTTCACTGGGCCTGAGTTAAAAAGTGATTATCCATCAAAGGAGCTGTACTGACAATGACGGAAAAGACCCAACTTGGAAATACCGGCTTATACATCAACCCGATCGGCCTTGGCATAAATGCTGTAGGTGGACACAATCTCTATCCTGATTTAAATGAAGACACCGGTAAAGAATTGGTTCACGCGGGCATCGATAATGGGCTGAATTTCATAGATACTGCTTATGCCTACGGATATGGCCGTTCAGAGGAACTGCTGGGCGAAGTGCTGCAGGAATCCGGTGCGCGACAGGAAATGGTGGTTGCGACAAAAGGGGCTCAGCGCCGTGAAGGCGAAGAGCATACTACAGACAATTCTCCTGCTTTTTTAAAGCAGTCTGTAGAAGACAGCTTAAAGCGACTTCAGACCGACTATATCGATTTGTTCTACATCCACTTTCCAGATGAACAAACACCAAAAGCTGAAGCCGTGGGTGCTTTGCAGCGCTTGAAAGAAGAAGGCAAAATCCGTTCAATCGGCGTCTCGAACTTTTCAATGGAGCAACTAAAAGATGCCAATAAAGATGGCTATGTCGACGTTTTCCAAGGCGAGTACAACTTGCTGAATCGTCAAGCAGAAGAAGATTATTTCCCATATGTGAAAGAACACGGAATTTCCTACGTTCCTTATTTTCCGTTTGCTGCAGGTTTGCTTGCCGGTCAATATGATAAAAACAAAACCTTCAATGACCTGCGGACGAATATGCCCCACCTTCAAGGACAGGAATTCGAACGCAATTTAGAAAAGGTCCGGAAGCTGAAAGCACTGGCAGAAGCGAAAGGTGCTGACACAGCCCATATTGTGCTCGCCTGGTACTTGGCACGCCCCGAAATCGACGGAGTCATTCCCGGAGCCAAACGCGCAGATCAGGTGTTGTCGAACTTGAGCGCATTGGACGTTCAGCTGAGCACTCAGGAAATTTTGGAAATAGGTTCTATTTTTAAAGACTGACACAAATAAAAGGCGGCCCACGAGGGGCCGCCTTTTATTTATTTCATCTAAACTCGCCGTCCGTAATGTTATACATATAGCTCCAGTTGTCTGCTTTGTAGAGCTCATGGAAAGAAAGGCGATCCCCTGTGCCTAGAGTCACTTCTTCTCCAACAATCGCTACTACCATTGCTGTCCCTGTATTATCCAGGTTCAGGTAAACATCTCCGATAGAAGGACGGATTGCGTTCTTCTCGCGCAACACTTCTTCTAGTTGAGCATCCTGTTCCAGTTGCTCAGCTGAAACCTTAGATTTGTCCATGTAGACGATATCATTGCTGCCCGCTTCTTCGCCAGGTTCCATAACAAAGAATTCCTTTGCTTTCACTGTGTTTTGGCGGGTAGTAATAACATTCTTGCCTTCAACCGATTCAACTTTTTCGAATTCGTTCAATGAATAATGATCCATGTAATCAGGATCCGGTTTAGTGATCAGGATATAGCCGCCTTCTTCCGCTAGCCGATCCTCGCGTAAAGTATATCGCGCTCCAAAGAATAGGAAGGAATCCATGTGCTTCGGTTTGTAGAACGTAACTTCATCAGCCTTGCTTGCGACTTGCTCCATGTCTTTGACGCGGAACATCAGCACCGACTTTTTAGCTAGCGGTTTTACTGAATACACTTTATGCAATTCATTTTGATAATAGACGAATTGTCCTTTTCTTACTTGCAATAAT
>DATISS010000020.1:0-3106 GCA_035468565.1 Planococcus sp. (in: firmicutes) | reverse complement strand
AAAGGCGGGGAGCCGATCAAAATCATCTGCCCGGGCAAAGTGTACCGCCGCGACAACGACGACGCGACGCATTCCCACCAATTCACGCAAATCGAAGGCCTGGTCATCGGTGAAGATATCCGCATGAGCGATTTAAAAGGCACCTTGTCTGTATTCGCCAAGAAGATGTTCGGGGACGAGCGGGAAATCCGCCTGCGCCCAAGTTTCTTCCCGTTCACGGAACCTTCCGTTGAAATGGATATTTCGTGCTTCAAATGCGGCGGAAGCGGCTGCAACGTCTGCAAAAAAACCGGCTGGCTTGAAATTCTGGGTGCCGGCATGGTGCATCCGAATGAGCTTGAAATGGCCGGCTATGATTCCAAGCGTTTAACTGGATTCGCGTTCGGCATGGGGCCGGAACGCATCGCGATGCTGAAATACGGCGTGGAAGACATCCGCCATTTCTACACGAATGACGTCCGCTTTTTATCCCAATTCCAACGCACTGAAGTTTAAGGAGGAAAATCAACTATGTTAGTATCCATTAAATGGCTAGAAGAGTACGTAGATACACAAGGTTTGGCTCCAGCCGACCTTGGTGAAAAAATTACACGGTCCGGCATCGAAGTGGATGCAGTGATCGACCGCTCACACGGCATGACCAACATTGTAGTCGGCTATGTGAAAGAATGCGTGAAACATCCGGAAGCGGATAAGCTGTCAATCTGCCAAGTCGACGTCGGTGGCGAAACGGCGCAGATCATCTGTGGCGCACCGAACATCGCTGCCGGTCAGAAAGTCATCGTGGCACGCCCTGGTGCAACATTGCCGGGCGGCATCGAAATCAAAAAAGCGAAATTGCGCGGAGAAGAATCAAACGGCATGATTTGTTCGCTGCAGGAACTTGGCATCGAAAGCAAGCTGGTGCCTAAAGCTTATGCAGAAGGCATTTACGTATTGCCGGAAGAAGCGGAAGCCGGAAGCGACGTCATCGCGAATTTCGATTTGGACGACACCGTTTTGGAATTGGGTCTGACGCCTAACCGCGCGGATGCGATGAGCATGCTTGGCGTCGCGTACGAAGTCGGTGCCATTTTATCGGAAGACGTGAAATTGCCCGAAATCAGCTATACCGAAGCTGCCGAGTCGGCAAGCTCTCTGTTGACGCTGAACATTGATGCACCGGAAGCGAATCCATTGTATGTGGCAAAAGTCATCCGCAATGTCGAAGTGAAAGAATCACCAATGTGGCTCCAGCAGCGTTTGATGGCAGCTGGTGTACGTCCGCATAACAATATCGTCGACGTTACCAATTACGTCTTGATGGAATACGGCCAGCCGCTTCACGCGTTCGATTACGATTCGTTGAAAACCGGCAACATCACCGTTCGCCAAGCAAAAGAAGGGGAAAAAATCACGACGCTGGACAACGCGGAGCGTAAGCTGTCCGCACATAACCTGGTCATTACCAACGGCGAAGAACCGGTGGCGCTTGCGGGCGTTATGGGTGGGGCAAATTCGGAAGTCAGCGCCTCGACGACAACGATTGTCATCGAATCCGCTTATTTCGCATCCGGCTCGATCCGCCAGACGTCGAAAGACCATAACTTGCGCAGCGACGCAAGTTCACGCTATGAAAAAGGCGTCGATCCGAACCGCGTCATCCCGGCTGCCGAACGTGCAGCAGGCTTGATCGCTGAACTTGCGGGCGGAGAAGTATTGGCCGGTTCGGTCATGTTCGATGCATTGGATAAAGAAGAAAAAATCGTCACAGTATCGCCGGACTTCATAAATGCACGTTTAGGGATGAAGATTTCATTTGAAGAAATGATGCGCATCCTGAAACGCTTGAAATTCAACACAGAAGCGATCAACGGCCAATTAGTGATTTCAGTGCCGACGCGCCGCCAGGACATCCAGATCGAAGAAGATGTGGTGGAAGAGATTGCGCGCCTGCACGGCTATGATGAAATCCCGGCAACCTTGCCGGAGATGGAAACGACGCCAGGCGGCTTGACGCCTTATCAGCACAAGCGCCGCATCGTCCGCAATTATATGGAAGGGGCTGGCCTTTTGCAGGCGATTACGTATTCGCTCACTTCCAGCAAATCGGCACAGCAATTCGCATTGGCGAAAACAGAAACGACCAGATTGTTGATGCCAATGAGCGAAGAGCGCAGCACGCTGCGCCAGAGCCTCTTGCCGCACTTATTGGAATCCGTATCGTTCAATACCGCACGCCGCAGCGATTCGGTAGCGCTTTACGAAACAGGGGCTGTCTTCTTGAAGACGGACGGCGAATTATTGGACGAGGAAGAACATTTGGCTGTCGCCATGACTGGCTTATGGCTGGACAATGGCTGGCAGGGCGAGAAAAAATCGGTTGATTTCTTCGTACTCAAAGGCATAGTGGAAGGCCTTGCCTCGAAACTCGGCATTGCGCTCGATTTCGAACGCGGCCAAATGGACGGCTTGCACCCGGGCCGTACAGCGTTCATTAAAAAGGACGGCAACCGAATCGGCGTCATCGGCCAATTGCACCCGTCAGAACAGACGGCACGCGACTTGAAAGAGACGATCGTGCTGGAAATGAATTTGGCAGTATTGTTGAACGCTGAGCCGGAAGCATTGATCTACACGCCCGTACCACGTTACCCGTCGATTTCCCGCGACGTCGCGTTGGTGCTATCGAAAATTGTCGAAGCGGGATCGATTGAAAACACGATCCGCAACGCTGGCGGCAACTTGCTGAAACAAGTCCGCGTCTTCGATTTGTATGAAGGCGAAAAAATGGAAGAAGGCAAAAAATCAGTGGCATTCTCACTGACATACTTCGATCCAGAGAAAACCTTGACCGACGAAGAAGTGACGCGCGTGCACGAGAAAGTTCTGGCAGCATTGAAAGATGCAGGAGCGGAACTGCGCAGCTAATAAATTAGGTATATAGACTTGCTGAAAAAGCGAAACCCCTGTGGTTTCGCTTTTTTTGTATTATTATAAAAAAATAAAAGGCAAATAAACCATTTAATTAGTCTAAAATATCTATTTTTATTCAAATAATGTGATAATATAGATTCTGGAGTAAGAATTGACGGTAAAAAGAACTAGTTTCGAGGAAGATTAATGT
>DATISS010000019.1:0-18301 GCA_035468565.1 Planococcus sp. (in: firmicutes) | reverse complement strand
TGATGTCTTCTACTGGACGGTCTTGTTCTTTTTTGAATGCCGCAATATCGTCAAACACGTCCATGCCTTCGATGAATTGGCCGAAAACGGTGTGTTTTCCGTCAAGCCATGGCGTACCGCCCATCTCAGCATACGCTTGCTTCACTCTATCCGGGCTGTCCGAAGGCACGCTGTCAGCCGGAGCTTCTTGCGTCTGTACGATGAAGAACTGGCTGCCGTTTGTTCCCGGCCCTGCGTTCGCCATCGATAAAGCACCACGCAGATTCAGCAGATTGTCGCTGAATTCGTCTTCGAACGGCTCACCGTAAATGCTTTCTCCACCGCCGCCGGTGCCGGTCGGGTCTCCGCCTTGCAACATGAAATCTTCAATGACCCGGTGGAATACCAAGCCGTTGTAATAGCCTTCTTCCGCATGGACAAGGAAGTTTTCAACCGCTTTCGGCGCGTAATCAGGGAATAATTTTATTTTGATCGTTCCCATTGAAGTTTCCATTGCCACCAACTTTTCGTTGGCAGCCACTTCTTCGCTGAGTTGCGGATAGATATCGGCGCTTGCCGGTTCTGCCGCTTGGTTCTGTTCTGCAGCTTTTTCAGTTTCCGCCTTTTCCGGCTGTACTTGTTGTTCTTCCGTGCCGCAAGCGGTCAATAAGCCAGCCAGCAAGATTGTTGCTGTTAATTTCATTTTCATGTCATTCACCCCATCACATTTTATCATATAATATTTTGAATAAGCATGTAATTCCCAGCTCTTTTTTCGTGTAGCGAAATACTATATAATAGAAACAGGTTCACGGATCAGAAAGAAGGGACTCCGGATGGAAAGACAAAAAAAGAATTTCCTCATAATCATTATCTCCAACTTCCTGGTAGCCGGTAGCACGACCATGATCATGCCTTTTCTTTCACTGTACATCGAATCGCTAGGGAATTTTTCCGAGGAATATGTACAGCGCTGGGCCGGCCTCGTATTCGGCGTCACTTTTGTCGCCGCACTTTTCATGTCACCTATCTGGGGCAGGATTGCTGACAAATACGGCTATAAGCCAATCCTCATTATCAACTGCTTCGGAATCGCCACAAGCATCTTTTTGATGGGGACTGCAGATTCGGTCCATGAATTATTCTTTATCCGCCTATTCATGGGCGTGGTCACAGGCTTCATCCCGACCTCTCTCGCCTTTGTCAGTTCTCAGACTTCGAAGGAAACGGCAGGCAAAACACTCGGTACGCTGCAAATGGGCAGTGTATCCGGGACATTATTCGGACCGGTAATCGGTGGATTGATGGCGGATGCATTCGGCTTTACGTATACCTTCCTTATTACCTCCGGCGTCATCGCCTTAGCGGCACTTATCGTCGTAGTCGGCCTCAAAGAAGTGAAGCGCGTGAAGCATAAGGATGCACACGTGTATGCGCGGAAAACCATCGTCCAAGGCATCTTCCATCACCGTTTGCTATTCAATGTCATGATTATCACCGCCCTGATCCAGATCGGAAACTTCAGCATCCAGCCGCTGCTGTCGCTTTATGTCGCCCAACTGACAGACAGCACCCAAGTCGCCTTGCTGGCCGGCATCACGTTCAGCGCTACAGGCGTCGGCAATCTTTTATTCGCACGGCGCTGGGGCAGGCTCGGCGACCAGATCGGCTACGAAAAGGTTCTGACTTTCCTGTTGATACTTGCATTTGTGTTCATCATTCCGCAAGCCTTCGTCACAGAGCTTTGGCAATTGATGATTCTCCGGCTGTTGTTCGGGATTGCCGTCGGCGGCATGATTCCGACGACGACCGCGTTGATGAGACGCGAAGCGCCTATTGAAATCCAGGGAGAAGTCATGGGCTACAATACGAGCTTCCGCTTTTTGGGAAATATCATCGGGCCGATGTTCGGCGGCATTGTCAGCGGATTCATCGGAATACCGGCGGTCTTTATCGTCACCGGCTCACTATTCCTCATTTCCTTCATCTTTTTGAAATACACGACTGCCAAACCAGAGCAGGATTTTGAAGATGTCCTTCTTGAGCAAGAATTGAAATCCAATTGATGCAGCAGATTTCCAATGGGAAATCTGCTTTTTTCGTTCCGGAATAAAACCGGTTCGTCTGCAAATCGCTTCTTCCCAAGGAGGATTTCGACTAAATTCGACAAGGATATCCAACTTTTTTATTTGAGTTTCTTCCTATTTCATTAAGCGGGGAATCCTTGCGGCAACAGCAGTGCAGCAAATGCCGAACGGTGCAAATTTATGGGATGTACGTTATAATTTCTCTAGAAACCCATCATGTAACCGCTTGAAAGGAGGATTCATTTGTCACTCGTATTTTTAATCTTTTTACCGATACTCGCAGCCCTGGTGATTCCGCTGCTGTTCAAAAAACTCGGCCGCATCCATACCGGATGGTTTGTCTTGATTGTTCCCGTGATTTTGTTCATCTATTACGCTACTTACCTGCCACAAACGATGGTAGGCAGAACTTTCACTTCTGAATTTCAATGGATCCCTTCTTTGGATATTGCATTCATCGCATATCTGGATGGATTGAGCCTGCTGTTCTCTCTTTTAATAACGGGGATCGGCTCGCTGGTTGTTTTGTATTCGATTTTTTATTTGGATAAGAACCGCGAGCAATTACATAATTTTTACGTTTACTTATTGATTTTCATGACCGCGATGCTCGGAGTCGTCCAATCCGACCACTTGATTACGTTGTACCTTTTCTGGGAACTTACCTCCATTTCCTCATTCCTGCTGATCGGTTATTGGTATACACGCGACCGTTCACGCTTTGGGGCTTTAAAGTCAATGATGATTACGGTCTTCGGCGGATTGATGATGCTTGGGGGCTTTGTGCTGTTAAGCATTATGGGCAATACTTACTCTATCCGCGAGCTTGTCGCACAAGCGCCAAACCTTGTGCAACATGAGTTCTTTGGATGGGCGCTCGTGCTCATCTTGCTTGGAGCATTTACAAAATCCGCCCAATTCCCATTCTACATCTGGCTTCCGGACGCGATGGAAGCGCCTACGCCTGTAAGCGCCTATTTGCATTCGGCGACGATGGTAAAAGCCGGCCTTTATCTGGTGGCGCGCTTTACGCCGATTTTCGCCGCTTCTGGCCTGTGGGTCTGGCTCGTCACCGGCGTCGGGCTGTTCACGATGATTTGGGGATCGATTTTTGCCCTTAAACAAAAGGACCTGAAAGGGATCCTGGCGTTTTCGACCGTTTCGCAATTGGGCTTGATCATGAGCCTGCTCGGCGCTTCCGCTATGGGGTTCCATGTTGAAGACGCGGCAAATACAGTCTTTAAATACGCGGCGTTCGCCGCTATATTCCATTTGGTCAACCACGCAGTGTTCAAAGGAAGTTTGTTCATGGTTGCTGGAATCATCGACCACGAAACAGGTACGCGCGATATTCGCAAACTGGGCGGCTTGATGAGCCTTATGCCGATTTCCTTCACGATCGCAATGATCGGTTCGCTATCGATGGCCGGAATTCCGTTGTTCGGCGGTTTCCTAAGCAAGGAAACGTTCCTGACCGCAATGCTCGCCATTACGGAGTTCGAGCTGTTCTCAATGGATGTCTGGGGCTTCTTGTTCCCTGTCATCGCCTGGGTCGGCAGTGTCTTCACCTTTGTCTATAGTTTGTATTTCGTGCTCCATACGTTTGCCGGGAAACACAAGCCGGAAGAGTTGCCGAAGCCGGCCCACGAAGCGCCGATTGGCATGCTCATCTCCCCTGCAATTCTGGCAACGCTTGTGATTGCGATATTCTTTATTCCGAATATTGTCGGCGATTGGATCGTCAAGCCTGCAGTGCTTGCCATCCAGCCATTCCTGTACAGCGCACCGGAACAAGTGGATATCCACGTTTCCGCTTGGCACGGCTTTAATGCGGAATTGTATATGACACTTGGCATTTTCGCTGTCGGCGGCTTGCTGTTCTGGCTGCTGCGCAAATGGCAGCCCGTCTACGACAAATTACCAGAAACATATTCGCTTAACAGCCTGTACGATTTCATGATGTATTTGAGCGACAGCGGTGCCAAACGCTTCTCAGCCATTTACATGACAGGCTTTATCCGTTCGTACTTGGTTTATATGTTCGGATTCTTCGTATTGATCATGCTCAGCACGCTGTACCTGACCGATGCGTTTGCATTTGACACGAGTAATTTGGCGCCGATCGGCACATATGAAATCTTTGTCGCCGTCGCTTTAGTAGCCTCAACGATCACCACGATCGCAGCGAAGTCGAGATTGACCGCTATTGTCGCTTTAGGTGCGGTAGGGTATTCCGTCGCTTTGTTCTTTGTCATATTCCGCGCACCGGATCTTGCGCTAACACAGCTGGTCATCGAAACCATTTCAGTAGCGCTGTTCCTGCTGGCATTTTACCATTTGCCTATCAAGAGCAAAAAAGAGGAACGCATAAGTTTTAAAGTCGGAAACGCGGTAATCGCATTGGGAGTAGGTGTCACCATGACATTGGTTGCATTGTCTGCCCATTCACAGAAGTTCCTCCCGTCCATTTCCCAATATTATAAAGAGACAGTTGAAACGGAGGCTGGCGGAGGGAATATTGTAAATGTCATATTGGTCGACTACCGTGGCTTTGATACCTTGTTTGAAATAGCCGTTCTTGGCATTGCGGGAATCGGAATCATCACAATGATCAAGCTCCGATTGAGCAAAAAGGAGGGCCACCATGAAAACAAATGATGTTATGCTGCAGACAGCTACGAAGGTGGTCATTTTCATCATTCTGCTGTTTGCAGTCCATATATTCTTCACCGGGCATTATACGCCCGGCGGCGGCTTCGTCGGCGGCCTTCTGACAGCGAGCGCCATCGTCTTATTGATGCTGGCATTTGATCTGGATACCGTGAAAAAGATTCTTCCGCTCAATTATGTCGTCATGACGGCTACGGGACTGCTGATTGCACTAGCCACTGCCGGTGCTTCAATCTTATTCGATGTGCCTTTCTTCACCCACGCTTATGATTATTTTAATTTGCCGCTATTTGGCAAGACATCGCTGCATTCAGCCGCGTTGTTCGATTTAGGAGTTTATTTGGTTGTTGTCGGAGTTACGATGACCATTATTCAAACGATTGGAGAGGATGAATAATGGAGATTATCATGTCGGTTGTCATCGGTTTTCTTTTCATGGCAGCTGTTTACTTAATGCTTTCTAAAAGCTTGATCCGCATCATCATCGGCACTGGGCTCCTGAGCCATGGCGCCCACTTGCTGCTTTTGACGATGGGCGGGCTAGGCGGGACTGCGCCCCCAGTCGTCGCAGACGGCGTCGCAATTTCCGATTACGTCGATCCACTACCGCAAGCATTGATTTTGACTGCGATTGTTATTTCCTTCGCGGTAACGTCCTTTTTCCTGGTTCTCGCTTACCGCGCCTACCAGGAACTTGGCACAGACAATATGAACTTGATGAGAGGGACTGAAGATTATGAGTAATTTGCTTCTTTTCCCGATCCTCATCCCTTTGTTGTTTGCAACCGTCTTAATGTTCTTCCCTAAAAACGTCCGAATGCAGCGAATCATGGCAGTAGCCGGTGCCTCTGCCACGCTGATTGCCGGCATCGTGCTATTGATGAAAGTCCAAAGCGATGGCGTACAAGCTATTACATTAGGAAGCTGGCCTGCGCCATTTGGCATTTCCATGGTATCCGACCTGCTTTCTGTGCTGCTAGTGCTCAGTGCAAGTTTGATCACCTTGTTCGTAATTTTATACAGCATCCCGTCAATCGGCGTGGCACGTGAACGGTCATTCTACTACTCTGCCGTGATGTTCCTGCTCGTTGGTGTCAACGGCGCGTTCACGACAGGGGATATCTTCAACTTGTTCGTTTTCGTTGAAGTGCTGTTGATGTCTTCCTATATGCTGATCGTCCATGGCGGCGAAAAGCCGCAATTGCGGGAAAGCATTAAGTACTTGCTGGTGAACATCATTTCTTCGGCTTTGTTTGTTGCAGCAGTTGCCTATCTTTACTCTGTGACCGGCACGCTGAACATGGCCGACCTTGCGGTAAAAATACCGCAAATCGAATCCACGGGCATCTTGACGTTGATCGCTGTCATGTTTTTGGTGGTCTTCGGATTTAAAGCATCTATTTTCCCGCTTTACTTCTGGCTTCCGGGATCTTATTACACCCCGCCTACACCGGTTTTAGCGCTGTTCGGTGCGTTGCTGACGAAAGTCGGCGTTTATGCGATCATGCGTACATACACCTTGTTTTTTATTATGAATACCGGGTTTACGCACGAACTGCTGGCAATCATCTCGATTTTGACCATACTAGCAGGCTGTGTCGGTGCGCTTGCGTATTTCGATGTTAAAAAAATTATCATTTATAATATTATCATCGCTGTCGGCGTCATCTTGTTCGGCGTCTCCCAATTGAATGAGGCAGGCATCAACGGATCGATTTTCTACTTGATCCACGACATGCTCATCAAAGCGGCGCTGTTCTTCCTTGTCGGCATAATAGCAGTCATCTTCGGCACCACCAATCTTCGGGAAATGGGCGGTTTGATGAAAACCTATCCGTTTCTCGGCTGGGTCTACCTGATTGCTGCATTCGGCTTGGCAGGCATTCCGCCGCTCAGCGGATTCCCAGGGAAACTGCTGATTGTCCAAGGCGGATTCGAAGGCCCGCAGTTCTGGGGCAGCATCGTCATTTTAGCTACCAGTCTGCTGGTGTTGCTGAGTGCCGTGCGAATCTTCGTCTATGCATTCTGGGGTGAGCCCAAAGAAACGATCCCTCTGGAGAAATCCACTTACCGCAGAATGCTCGTACCGACAGTCGCGCTGGTATTGATCACTGTCGTACTTGGTGCCGGTGCTGAAATGTTCATGCCGCTGATCCAAGGTGCAGGAGAAGTTCTATTAAATCCATCCATCTATATAGATGCGGTATTAAAGGAGTAGAAGACCATGTCCTTGCAAATACTATTAAATTTTTTCCTGGCCGGCGTCTGGATGTTCATCACGGACAACTTTACTCCCGCCGGTTTCGCCATCGGTTATTTGGTTGGCCTTCTGCTCCTCATCATGATGCGGAGGTTTTTCTCAAGCAGGCTGTACCTGAACCGGATTTGGGCTGTCATTTTCCTTTTCTTCCTGTTCTTGAAAGAATTGATACTCTCCAGTTTCGCGGTTTTCAAATTGGTCATCAAGCCGCGTTTGGATATCAACCCGGCTATTTTCGAACTGGAAACCGAGCTGGAGGAGGACTGGGAAATCACCTTGCTCGCTGCTTTGATCACATTGACTCCGGGTACGCTCGTTCTTGGCATTTCCGATGACCAGAAAAAGTTATACATCCACGCCATCGATTTTGAAGATATTGACAATGCGGTTTCTTCGATTAAAAACACATTTGAACGGGCAATCTTGGAGGTGAGCCGCTCATGATGACATTTTATTGGGTTGCATTGCTCATTATCAGTGTCGCTTTCGTCGGACTGCTGTTCAGACTGATCAAAGGGCCTAGCATTGCAGACCGCATCGTCGCACTGGACGCACTCGGCGTTGCCCTTGTCTCCATAATTGCATTGTTGTCGCTCATCCTGGAAACTGAGTTTTTCCTTGCGATTATACTTTTGTTAAGCATTTTGGCCTTTATTGGGACTGTGGCATTTGCGAAGTTTATTGAGAGAGGTGTGATTTTCGATCGAAAACCTAATCGTTAATTCATTGATTATTATTTCCATAAGCGTAGGAGTCATTTTCAGCGTCGTCACAGCCTTGGGCCTAATCAGGCTGCCAGATGTCTACACACGGACTCACGCCGCTTCTAAGAGTGCCACACTCGGCGTTTTGGGCATCCTGACAGGAACCTTTCTTCATTTCCTGCTGATTGAAGAACATTTCAATCCTCAATTGATCATCGCCATCGCGTTTCTTTTCATCACGTCACCAGTTTCCGGCCATTTGATCGGCCGGGCCGCCTATATGTCAGGCACAGAACTGGCTAAAGAAACGGTAAGAGATGATATGAAAGTATTGCGTGAGAACCCGAACGACATTAAATAAAAGAAAAAGAGTTGGCAAGCGGAAATCGCTTGCCAACTCTTTTTCTTTTATTGCTGTTCAGCCATTTTCTCGACAAGCATGGCGAGTGTCCGCACCATCGCGCCTGTTCCGCCCTGCGGCCCCAAGTCATGCGCTGAAGCGGCGTGGGAAGTGCCGGCGATGTCCAAATGGATCCACGGCGTCCCTTCAGTAAATTCCCCGACAAAGCCCCCACCGAAAATCATGTGGCCATCGCGTCCCGGCGAGTTGTTCAAATCCGCCACATCGCTTTTGCGGATGCGTTTTTTGTCGTTCTCTGTCAGCGGCAAGCGCCAGACAAATTCCCCTGTCTCTTTCGCGGCATCCATGAATGTGTTGAAGAAATCATCATCGTTCGCCAACGCCCCCGTTTTGTCGTTGCCGAGCGCCACGATCACACCGCCCGTCAAAGTTGCGACATCTACGATTTTTGTGGCGCCGAGCTGCTTAGCGTACGTCACGGAATCGGCAAGCACCAATCGCCCTTCCGCATCGGTGTTAAGGATTTCGATCGTCTTGCCGCTAAGCGACGTAATGACATCATCCGGCTTGAATGCATTTCCCGACACCATATTATCGGTCGAAGCGATAACAGCGACCACGTTTTTACCTGGCTGCAGTTCGCCAATGATTTTCATAGCGCCAAGCACTGCTGCTGCGCCGCCCATATCGCCCTTCATGCCGACAATGCCGTCTTTCGGCTTCAACGAGTAGCCGCCGGTGTCAAACGTGATTCCTTTTCCGACAAGCGCCAACGGATCCTCAAATCCTTCTGTCGCTTTGTATTTCAAAACGATTAGGCGCGGCTCTTCAACAGACCCTTGGTTGACAGCAAGGATAGCGCCCATGCCGAGCTCTTCCATCTCCGCTTTGCCGAGGATTTCTGTTTCAAAGCCGTAGGTGTCGCCAAGTTCTTTCGCGTAATCCGCAAGTGTTGTCGCCGTCAGCAAGTTGCCAGGCATATTGACCAGTGTGCGCGCATCATTGACCGATTGGCCGAAGACGTGGCCGATAAAAGCGGGAGCTGACACTTCGTCTTCACTGCCGTCCGTCAAGAATGACAGCGTCTCGACTTCCACGTCTACTTCGTTTGAAGACGTTTTATAGTCATCAAAGCTATAAGTCCCCATCGTAATGCCTTCCGCCGCCAAGTAAGCAGCGTTTTCAACACTCACGGCGTCATTTTGGAAAGAGTCCAAATACACGGCCGCATGGCGGATCTTCTTCTTAGCCAGCTCTTTTCCAGCCAGCGCAAATGCCGTTCGCACAAGGTCTTCAGTCAATTTCTTGCGGTCATCCAATCCGACGAATAAAACCCGTGGAATTGAACCGGATAATGTTGGATAGGCGATTACGGAATTCAAATCGAAGGATAAATCCTGCTTGGTCCACTCTTGTAATTTTCCATTGAACCGTTCAGAAAAATCCGGCCAGTTTTTTGTGTTTTCCGGATGGCGGGTTAACCCCACCACTAAAATATCCGCTTCACAAGCTGCGGCATCGTTGACTATTTTGAACTCCATCTCGAAATCCCCCTTATGTTGTTTTCCTTTCAAGTGTAGCATTAATTCGGCAGAGCTAGTAGTTCGTAAAGCGAAATATTTTGCAGAAAGAGAGGTATATAAATATGATATACTGAAAGCATAAACGCATTACGAAAGGTTGTGTACTGGATGGAAATTTTCTCAAATCTTCCGCTTATGATTGCTTTATTCGCTATTCTTTTTGCCCAATTCGTAAAAATTCCCATTCATTATGCAGTGACGCGGGAACTCAATTGGGGCCTTTTCACTTCAACAGGAGGTATGCCGAGTTCACATTCCGCCGCCGTCACTTCCCTGACCACTTCCGTCGGCATCCAGCATGGCGTGGATTCAACGATCTTTGCAATTGCGACGATGTTTGCGGTGATTACGATGTATGATGCCACTGGCGTACGCTTCCAAGCAGGACAGCACGCATTGACCATCAACAAGCTGCGCCAGGACTTGCATTTGTTCATGAACGAAACAAGAACCTGGTCGCAGAAAGCCGAAGAAGAAAAAATCAAAGAGCTCAAGACGCTTCTCGGCCACAAGCCAAGCGAAGTATTTATGGGCGCATTGACCGGCATCGCAATCGCATTCGCGATACATGGTCTGGTGCAGTAAAGAACAGCTAGGTGGTAATGTAGCGATATTCCGCAAAACAGCTGCGAAGGTATTGACCCAAGAATTGGGGAAATACCTTTGCGACGAAGCAGCGCAGCGATGCAGGAGCAGTTGGGTTTTCTCCGCTGTTTTGCTCCATATCTGGAGAACGGAAAGAAACTACAGAAAGTGTATCTTTCGTGTTCTTAAGTAAAAGAAATAACTCTCTATTGAGAAATACCTTTGAATGAAGCGGAAGGCGGCGACTCCAGCGGGAGCAGTGAAGGAGCAAAACGACAGAGCGACACGAGTCGAAGACCCTGGAGCGAACGCAGTGAGTGAAGCGGCTGAGGCCGTGCCCGCGGAAAGCGGCCGCCTGTCTCTGTCCCTGCAACGCTTCGCTAGCTTCGGGACATGAAAAAAACGTTGCATCGCTTCGCTAGCTTCGAGACATGAAAGTGCGTTGAAGCGAAATGAAAAGGACTCTTAAACATTTACTGACAAAAGAAAAAGCGCCAACCCAATTGGGTCGGCGCTTTTTCTTTTAGAACATTTGATAGCCCATTTTACGCAGGACTTTCATAACGATGCCTGACGTGATTGCTCCCGCCATTCCTGCAGATAATACCGCGATATCGGTTACTGTCAATGAAGTCAATGTGTTGCCAAGAAGTGAGAACGATTCGCCTGGATTTGTGAAATAGTCGAAAAAGCCGACATCATCGATAATCAGCAGTACGACTATCGGGTAAACGATCGCCATTAGCCAGGTCATTCTCAACAGCATATTCAGTAAAAAGCCGATGCCAAAAAACATAACAAAGAATAATAAAACTGAAATCATCAATTGTACAATACTAAATGAAGTGTCCATCTTTTCTAACCTCCGATATTCCTTCCATCAGTTTACCCGAAATGGAAACGGCTTTCAATGTCCGGAACCAGAGTTCATCGGTTTGTCACGAATACGGAATGGCTGGAGTTCGGAAATTTAAAAAGCGTACACAGGGAATCCCCGCATACGCTTGCTTGGCCTTACTTTTTACCCGATCCTGAACAGCAGGAGCACGTTTCTGAACCTCCCAAACGCAATTGGAAGTAGCCTTTGCCTCCGCAATAAGGGCAATGGTTGCCAGGCTTAGATTTTTTAAACATCTTCATTCGAAACACCTCCTCCTGTTATTGTTTGTAATATTCTGTTAATATAGCATGGTCTAATTTATTATGCAAGTATAAAAAAAGGAATGTAACCGGATACATCCTTTTTTTACTTTCATATTCGCGTTTTATCCATGGTTTTTCTCTATTTCTTAAAAAATAATTTATAGGCGGAATACCCAAAAACGTCGCCTGGATCTACATTTTCAATGGCTTCGAAGCCTTCCTCCAACACATAGTTCACCATTTCATATAGCATGACGGAAGCCTGCCCTTCATCTGCGAGCGATGCCGGCAACTTCCAGGCTGCTTCATACAGCTCAGCTTGTTGGACCGTGATGCTTTCGTTTTCATCCATCGGCTGCAGCAGAAAGATCGCCATATTATCGCTTATTTCTTCGCGGATGACGCCGCTCCGGAAACCGACCATTCCCAATAGGCGGCAGTTGATGCCTGTTTCTTCCTTCACTTCTCTTAAAGCAGCTTGGTCCACGGTTTCATGCGCCTCCACGAAGCCCGCCGGAAGCGACCATTTGCCGTGCAGCCCACCATATCTTTTTTTCACGACAAGCCATTCTTTCTTCGAATTGATGACCAGCCCGGCTGCGCCAAGCCAAACATTGCCTCTCTTGTGCTTTGACATGCCAACAAAACCCCTTTAACAAAAAAAGCTCCCATTTACGGGAGCTTTAGCTTATTTCAATACGTTGAATTTACCTTTTTTCATGACCAATGATGCGCCGCCTACCATGTAAAGTGCACGGTTATCAATCATTTTCTTCATAAATGAAGCACGCTTGCCTGTTACTTTTTTGCCGAAAACAACGCCGATTGCATCGTCATCGCCCAATGAACAAACTGTACCTTTCAAATCTGGAACGAATTTTGTCGTTTCGCCGTTTTTGATCAATGTAGCAATATTCTTCGCAGTTGCTTCGCCTTGCTGCATTGCAATTTGAGCAGTTGGCGGATACGGGCGGTTCGTCTCTTCATTGATCATCAATGCGCAGTCGCCGATGACGAATACATCATCAGAACCTGGAACTGTAAGATCTTTGTCGACTTTAACGCGCGCGCGCATGTTTTCGATGCCCGACTCTTCGATCAGTCTGTTGCCGCGAATTCCAGCAGCCCATACAACAGTACCGGCTTTAAGGAATTCGAATTCATTTTCGCCTTTTTTGATGTTTACACCTTCTGGAGTCGCTTCGACAACTGGTGTGCCGATTGAGAATTCGATGCCTTTTGACTCCAATTTCCCTACTGCATAGCTGACAAGCTCAGGATCAAATCCTGGCAATACCATCGGTGCAGCTTCTACGCAGACAACGCGCACTTTTTCGCGGGGTACATCGAACTCTTTACAAAGTACAGGAACGCGGTTCGCAAGTTCGCCAAGGAACTCGATGCCAGTGAAACCCGCTCCGCCGACAACGATTGTCAAACGGCTGTCGTCTTTCACGTCATCTGTAGACCAGTTCGCAAATTGGAATTCGATGTGCTCGCGGATGTAGCGTGCAGCTTTAACGTTCGCCATTGATAAAGCATATTTATCAAGGCCAGGAATACCGAAAGTTTCCCCTTCGAAGCCTAATGCAATAACAAGATAGTCGTATGTAAATACGCCATTGTCAGTTGTCACTTTTTTGCCTTTTACATCGATCGCTTCAACAGTCGCTTCTACAAACTTCGTTTTAACGCTATCGATTACATCTTTGATATCATAGCGGACTTGCTCAGAAAGTAAAGTTCCCGCTGCAGCTTCATGCAGCCACGTGCTTTCGTAATGGTAATCGTTTTTGTTGATCAATGTAATGTCCGCGGCATCTGTGCCAAGAACTTTTTGCAGGTTCACTACAGTAGTCAAACCACCGTAACCTGCTCCTAATACTAATATTGACGGTCTTTTCAATACAATCGCAACCACCTTCAAATCAAATTTTAAAACGGGATAACTTATTTAGATGAGTCCTATAAGTTCATACAAACTCCTACACCTTATATTAGACCTTTTGCAACCCTATTTCAACTGCAGATTGCCTAGTCGGCACCCTGCTCCTTTAAAGCGTCAAGCTTCTGCCATCATTTTGCAAATCCAGCACTAGGGCTAGAGCTTCCATATCCAGAAATGCAAAAGGCCTTCTCGCGTAATTAAAAATTACGAAGAAGGCCGCTCGCCACGTTTCTATCAGCAGTTTTCAGGCGTACCTGTTTTCGTCGCTGTCCGGAAAGACGTCCCGCAGCCGCATGAAGCGATGGCGTTAGGGTTTTCAATCGTAAAGCCGCCGCCCATCAAAGATTGCTTGTAATCAACGACCGTGCCTTGCAGGATCGGCGCATCATTTTTCGCGATCAATATCGGGATGCCATGCTGTTCATATTTATCGTCTTCTGGGCTCGCTTGTTTTTCGAAACCCATGCCATATGTCAGACCGCTGCAACCGCCGCCATTGACAGCGACGCGAAGAAACGAATCCTCTTCCTCATTATGGCGCATCATTTCTTTTACTTGGAAAGAAGCTGCTTCAGTTATTTCAACAACTTGTGTCATACGTATCCCCTCCTTCTTCTTATCATATCAATATCGGCTAAGCCTCTACAAGCGAATGCGCTTATGCCCTATACAGAAAAAAGGGCCCCAAAGGCCCTTTCTCCATTAAAATACCTGTTCTACTTCAACGATACCTGGAACTTCTTCCACCAACGCACGTTCAATCCCTGCTTTTAATGTTATTGTCGAACTCGGGCAGCTTCCGCATGCGCCAAGCAGACGGAGTTTTACGATGCCATCTTCTATATCGACCAATTCACAGTCACCGCCGTCACGCAAAAGGAATGGACGCAATTTATCTAGGACTTCCATTACTTGGCTTTCCATCATTGCTTCAGTCATTTATATCGACTCCTTTCATTATAATCATTATAATGTGATTGAGAGGAAAAAGCCACTAATGAATTTACAGGAGGTCTATCAAAATGCCGAAAGAATTGTCCATCGAAGTATACGGAACAGATGTAATCTGCGCCAGCTGTGTGAACGCACCGTCATCCATAGACACCTACGAATGGCTGCAAGCTGCCATAGCCCGTAAATACGAAGGCCAGCCATTTTCAATTACCTATATCGATATTGAGAAACCTCAAACGGAAGAACACCGTAAAGAGTATGTCCAGCGCATCCTGGATGATGAATTTTTCTACCCGCTTGTGCTGGTCGAAGGCGAAGTTGTCGGCGAAGGCTATGTGCAAGTGAAGCCGGTCTTCAAAGAGCTTGAAAAACACGGCTTTTCAGCAGCGGAATAATCGTAAACACGAAAAAAGCGCCCAAAATCTTGGGCGCTTTTTCTTATCCATTATGCCATTTGTACATCCACAGCACGCCTGATTTCATCAATCGGGCGATGCGGCCAGTCACAGTGCGGTCAGCCAAATAGGCGAAGCCTTGTTTTTTGCCGAGTGAGCCGAGGAAACCTTTCAGCTGGATTTCCGGCATTTTCTCCGGCAGCGCTTCGTTTCTCCAGACGGCTTTCAATACTTTGACAATTTGTTCCGCTTGTTCTTCCGCAAGCTGCGCAGAAGGCGCCATCGGCAACGCTGCACAGTCACCGACGACATAAACGTGCTCGTCTTCCGGCAATTGGTGGTATTGGTTGATGAGGACGCGCCCTGTATTGTCGCAACCCAAATTTAAATCGCGCACCGGTTTAACCGGCTGGATGCCGGCGGTCCATACTACTGCATCCACAGGAATCGTTTCTTCGTGATTATAAAGCATTTTCGGTTCGACTTTCGTGATGTTGGCATTGGAAACAACGTCCACATTGTTGTTATCAAACCACTTCTTCACAAAATTGCTGAGGCGTTCCGGGAAGTCGCGCAAGATGCGCGGGCTCCGGTCGAATAATTTGATCTTCAGATCCTGTCTGCTTTCACGCAATTCGCTCGCCAATTCGATGCCGCTGAGTCCGGCTCCTACAACGCCGACAATAGCACCTGCCGGCAAGCCGAGCAAGGTTTTATACGTCTCGCGTGATTTTCCGATCGTCTGGATGCTATAAGTGAATTCGTCAGCTCCAGGAACGCTGTGGTATTTGTCTTCACAACCCAATCCGATAACGAGGTCGTCATAGATGATCCGCTCCCCATTATCCAGGCACACGGTTTTCTCGTCGAGGAGGATGTCAGTGATTTCGCCGTTGACAATCGTCAAACGGTCGTTTTCCGGAAAATCGACGCGCACTTCATGATCTGATGCCGTCCCGGCAGCTAGTGCGTAAAATTCGGTTTTCATGCTATGGAAAGGTGTCCGGTCGATTAAAATGATTTCTGTATCGAGCGGCAGGTTGTTCGGCAGTAAGCGAAGTAAAATTCGCATATTGCCGTATCCGCCTCCAAGTAAGACTAATTTTCGCATAAATATCTCCTTTGTAGTTCAACTGTCCCTTTAATTTCTCAAATATGAGTATAGCTGATTGTGATGACTTTCACAATACATTCCGACGAAATCAAATAATTGACTAGCGGCAAAAAAAAAGGTAGGATTTCGTTGTAGTGAGGTGACCTAAATGAAACCGATTGTAGAATTTTGCATCAGCAATATCGTCAATGGCGCTCAGCAGTCTTTCGAGAAACTGGACCGCGACCCTAATCTTGACGTTCTTGAATATGGCTGTTTAAGCTATTGCACAAAATGTTCCGAAGGCCTTTATGCCTTAGTGAACGGCGAAATCGTCGAAGCTGATACTCCTGAAGAATTGACAGACAAGGTCTATCAGTTTATAGAAGAAAATCCGTTATTTTAAAGCCGTTGATCAACGGCTTTTTTATATGCGCCAAAAATCAAGGTTTTCAAAGGCATAGGTCGGTTGATGCTCTTTTTCCAGCACCTCATCCATAGGCGTCACGCCGGTATTGACGTGGATGGTGTCGATGCCATAATTGATGCCGGCCAGGATATCAGTATCGTAATTATCCCCGATCATCACCATTTCATGCTTTTCGAAGCCGTGTTCATGGAGAATCGTTTCCAACATATGGCGCTCGGGTTTGCCGATATACACCGGATCCACGTCCGTCGATGCCGAAACAAGTGTTGTAAATGCTCCATTGCCCGGCAAAAATCCTCTCTCAGAAGGAAAAGCCAAGTCTTTGTTCGTTGACAAGAAGACAGCCCCTTTACGGACTTCAATGCAGGCTTGCGCCAATTTCCCGTAAGTGACGCCAGGATCCATACCCATCAAGACGATATCTGCGCCTTCCTCAACACGCTCGATCCCTTCTTGGGCGAGCGCTTGTTCAAGGCCGTCCGAGCCGATCATATAAACGCTTTGGCCTGGGTACCAGCGTTTGATGTACTTAGCTGCAGCAATTGCCGAAGAAACGATCTGCGATTCTACTGTCGTAATTCCGAAACGATGCAATTTAGCATTCAATTGTTTTTGGGTCATGGAAGCATTATTCGTTACAAAAAACGGTTCAATTCCTTGATCCTGCAAGCGTTTGACGAATGACGCTGCTGCCGGCACCGCTTTGGTCCCACGGTAGACGGTCCCATCGAGATCCAGGCAGTATGCTTTATAACTTTTCATGGTTCGCTTCTGGGAGAAATGCAGAGACCGGACCCAGTTCGTGTACTAAATAATGTTCCACTTTCGGACCGAATTTTTTCAGCGCCGGCAAATTGCTATCCAATACGGAATGGATTGCCTGATGGTCCGCTTTCATAAACTCGCGCACAAGCATCTTGCGGACTTCCACAACATTCTTCAGGGGCTGATCCATATCAGCATCGATCACTTTTTCATCTGTCAGAATATCGATGATGTCCTCATAGCTGCCAGGGTCGCGCATGATAAATCCGTCAATCATGGAATTTCCTACATCGATAATCGATTCGATGACATTACTGGCTAAACGTTCAAGGGCAAGCCCTTCAGTGAAGGATGACCAGTCCTTTTTCTCTTCGTATAAAGCCAGCAACGAATTCATATAGCCAACTGTTTCTGTTATCTTATTGCGATTGATAAAATACATATAAAACCCTCCATTGAAATAAGCTCTTTTCATACCATTGTCTCTTTCTATCATACCATAGGCACAGAAAAAACCTCCGGCGGATTAGACTGACATAGCGATTTGAGACACATATAAAACACCTTCATTAGGCTGCTTGCGCCCCAAATTCCTTGGGTGCCAGGTAGCCTAATTTTTCGAGAATCCGGTCTTCGTTGTAGTAGCGCATATATTCGTTTACTTTCTCGACGACTTGAAAGTTGTTCAACGAATTGAATTTGACGTATTGAAATTCCTCCGACTTGATATTCGAATGGAACGATTCAATCACTGCGTTATCCCAACAGTTTCCACGCCGGGACATGCTGCTTACTGCGTGTTTCTCCTTGATCAAATTCTGATAGGCATACGACGTGTAGACACTTCCCTGATCGGAATGGATGATAATCCCCTCGGGATAGCCCCTCAGTTCCAGCGCTTCCTTCAATGTATCGATAACGAGCGGTGTCTGCTGATGGTCGTAGAGCTTGTACGCAACGATTTCGTTGTTGTACAGGTCCATGATCGTCGACAGGTAGAGCGTCGAGCTTCCGTACTGAATATATGTAATATCCGTCACCCATTTCTCGTTAGGGGCAGCGGCGGTAAAGTTCCGTTCCAACAGGTTCGGTGCCACAATGACCGATTCCCCTTGTGATTTCCATTTCCGTTTCTTCTTCACCCGGCATTGCAGGTTGTGTTTTTGCATGATGCGCTGAACGGTATTGCGATGCTTGCTGGTGTTGTAGTTTTTCTTGAGTAATTTCTTGATTTTCCGATGGCCGAAGCGGTATTTCGTTTTCTTGCATAGGGCGATAATGTCTTGCTCCACTTGCGTCAATTCACATGTAGGGCCGTCGGCCAGCCACCGATAATAGGTGGAG
>DATISS010000018.1:0-7415 GCA_035468565.1 Planococcus sp. (in: firmicutes) | reverse complement strand
GCCGGCACGGTTCATCGCTTCTTTGATCGCCGCTGCCCCTAGATCGCTGGCGCTCAACGAGCTCAAGCTGCCCCCGAATTTCCCGAATGCTGTACGTGCCCCATCAATAATCACTGTTTTTGCCATTTGTGTATTCCTCCTCATTTTTGTAAACGTTTACAATATAAGATGCGAAAGCAGATGTTTCGCTTGTTAAATAAAACATCGGATTGAATCGCTAGCTTCGAGGCAAACCCATTGCTCCTGTCCCTGCATCGCTTCGCTAGCTTCGGGACATGAAAGTTCGTTGCATCGCTTCGCTAGCTTCGTCGCAAATTTTTATTCGGCAATTAAGTTGCCGAATAAAAATTGACTGAACGCTCGCTCGGTTTGTTCCTAAATAAAAAGGGAGCTTTTAGACTCCCTTTCATTTTTCTGGCTTATGTTATTATCTTATACAATTTTCAATCTTTTTGCAATTCTTATTGAACAATTGTTTCTTCGACTACAGGTGCCTGTTTGCCGATAACTGCCATTTCCAGAAGTTCTGCAACATCGTACGTGCCGACTTCTTCTTCGACTTCTTTCGCTTTCGTGCCGTCGGATAACATTGTCAGGCAGTACGGGCAGCCAGAAGAGATGATTGTCGGGCTGACTTCAAGGGCTTGTTCTGTACGAGCCACATTGACGCGGTGCCCTGCATCTTCTTCCATCCACATCAAGCCGCCGCCTGCTCCACAGCACATGCCGTCTTGGCGGTTGCGGACCATTTCAACAAGCTCGACGCCTTCGATCGCTTTCAGGATTTCGCGCGGTGCGTCATAAACGTCGTTATAGCGGCCAAGGTAGCAAGAATCATGGAAAGTGATCCGTTCATTAACCGGGAACTGCGGTTTCAAACGGCCTTCTTGCACCAGTTCGAACAGCATTTCGGTATGGTGGTAGACTTCTGCTTTAAAGCCGAAATCCGGATATTCGTTTTTGAAGATGTTGTAAGCATGCGGATCAATCGTGACAATTTTCTTGATTTCCGCTTTTTCAAACTCCTGGATGTTCGCTGTCGCCAGTTCCTGGAACAGGAATTCGTTGCCGAGGCGGCGCGGCGTATCGCCGGAGTTCTTTTCTTTGTTGCCGAGAATCGCGAATTTTACTCCCGCTTCGTTCATCAGGCGGGCAAACGACAACGCGATTTTTTGCGAACGGCTGTCGAACGAGCCCATTGAACCTACCCAGAAGAGGAATTCGAATTCTTCGCCGGCTTTGTTCATTTCTTTCACTGTCGGGATGTGGACGTCTTCACGCGCTTCTCTCCAGTTTTCTTTTTCTTTGCGGTTAAGGCCCCATGGATTGCCCTGCTTTTCGATGTTAGTCATCGCGCGTTGTGCATCTTTATCCATTTTCCCTTCCGTCATGACCAAGTAACGACGCAAGTCGATGATTTTATCAACGTGCTCGTTCATTACCGGACATTGGTCTTCACAGTTACGGCAAGTTGTGCACGCCCAGATTTCTTCTTCTGTGATGACGTCGCCGATCAGGCTCGGGCTGTAAAGCTCATCAATTGAAATGCCTTCAGCACCGGCAGCCATAGCGAGCTGGTTGCCTTGTGAATTATTGAATGCCATTGCCGGCACCCAAGGTTTCTGGCGCGTTACGACTGCTCCAGTGTTCGTCAAGTTGTCGCGCAGCTTCGTAATTAAGTCCATCGGCGACAACATTTTCCCTGTGCCGGTTGCTGGACACATATTCGTGCAGCGTCCGCATTCTACGCAAGCGTAGAAGTCGATCATTTGGGATTGTGTGAAATCAGTGATTTTGCCGACGCCGAATGAAGGCATGGCGTCTTCGTCTTCTTCGTCTTCCATTTCTTCAAAATTAATCGGTTTTAAACGCCCGACATGATCCACTCGGTGGAACCAAGTGTTGACCGGTCCAAAAATCAAGTGGGCGTGTTTTGATTGCGGTACGTAAACCAGGAATGTCAGAAGGAACAATAAATGCGCCCACCACATAGCGTAGAAAATCGCTATGGCTGCTGTTTCAGGAAGCCCTGCAAACAACATCGCGAATAGGGACGCGACTGGCTCTGTCCAAGCCGTTTCGTGGCCTTGCCAAATCATTGATGCTCCGTTCCCGACCAGGACCGAAACCATCAAACCGCCGATGAAGATCAGCACCAAGCCTGATTTCCAGCCGCGTTTCAGCCGGACCAGTTTTTCGATGTATCTTCTATAGAATGCCCAGACAACGGCAACGAGAATCGTCAGCGTCACGATTTCCTGGAAAAATGTGAATGCCGGGTAAAGCGGCCCGAGCGGCAAATGCGCTCCTGGCACAAGGCCTTTGATGATGAAATCAATGGCGCTCGCCTGCACGAGCAGGAAGCCGTAGAAGAACATGACGTGGATTGTCCCGCTCTTTTTGTCTTTCATCAATTTCTTCTGGCCAAAGACATTAACCATGACTTTGCGAAGCCGTTCGTTGAAATTGTCTTCGAACTCCACTTTCTTGCCAAGCTTGATAAAGTCATAACGCGTTTTCAGCAAATAGATGAATAAGTAGACTGCGTAACCTGTGATTGCCAAAAACAGAATCCAGTTAGCAATAAGCAATGGTTCCATTGCGAAATCCCCCTTTTATGTATATATTCAAAAAATTCCTTAAATAAATACTACGTGACCCTTGCTGCAATGTCGATTGTTATTTCTATTTTAGAATATGAATGAGCATTCAGTCAACCCAAAACTTGAAAGGGTTTTCATTTATTATTATACACATCGCTCCTATTTAATATAGCCCCTATTTGCCGCGGCTTTCACTGGGCTTGCGAAAAGCTCTGCACGCAAAAAAAAACACCGCTCAGCGCGATGCTTTTTTCCGATAGCGCCGGATGGCCTCTGTCGTCGCTTCAAATACAGTTTTTCCGATACGGCTTCCGAGTATGGTGACCGGCCCCGCGTAAGTGAACCGATTACCTTCCTGCGTAGCCGCGATGAGGATGCTGTCGGTCGGCGTACCGGTGGCGATCGTCCCCGTAAACGGATCGATGACATTCTCGGCCTGGAATGCTTTCGCTTTCGCTTCGGTCGCCGTCATCATCGCCTGCAAAAACGCTTCTTCCGCCAAATGGCCATTGACGATGACCCATGTGTTGACCGTGCCGATTTTCTGGCTGCGCTGCATCAAATGCGTCTGCGAGACATCGCTCGCATTGCCGATGCCCGCGGTCACTGCGACAATGAGCGAACCGCCTTCAAATTCACAATGGCGGATGACTGCGTCGGAAACGTCCACAGCCGTCATCATGATGACGGTATCGGTCGGGCTTAGCTGCATTTTCTCGACAAATTCCGCATTTTCGCTGATGCTGTCTTCCGTTGCGTAATCAGCCGGCACTTGCCTGTTCAAAAAGATGCTGTACCAGCCCACTCCAGCATTCAGTACTGCAGACGATACGCTGCGCAGCGGCTTGTCCACCTGCAGCATCAATCCCGCTTCGGTGAATTTGAAATCACTGAGCACAACTGTTCCTGCACCGGAGGATTTTTCTGCCGGCAGCAAAGACAGCTGCGGCTTCGGCATTTCGGGATGGGGCTGCGTGCTGACGCTCGCCTCATAGACCCGTTCCATGCTTCCTTCGCGCAGCACAGCATGTGGCTGGGCATTTTCAATAATCTTGCCGTTCTTCAAAACGATGAGCCGGTCGCAATAAAGGGCCGCGAGGTTAACGTCGTGGAAAATCGATACGACCGTCAAGCCGCTTTCGGCTACCCGCTTGCGCAGCAGATCCAATAATTGCTTCTGGTATTTCAAGTCCAGGTGGTTCGTCGGTTCATCCAGCAACAACAGATCGGGCCGCTGCGCGAACGCCTGCGCCAAAAAGACGCGCTGCTGCTCGCCGCCTGACAATTCATCAAGCGTCAAGTCCCCGAAATCTGTCACGCCGGTCATTTCCATCGCTTCTAGTACCGAACTTTCATCTTCATCGCTCCATGCGGACATCCAGCCGTGATGCGGATAACGCCCGAGTGACACGACTTCTTTGACGGTCTGGCTGAACGTTACGGGATGGAGCTGCGGCAGCACCGCCATCTTGCGGGCGAGTTCTTTCGGTTTCATGGTCCGCAGATCTTTGCCGTCGATCGTGACGATCCCGCTTTCCGGTGACAGGATGCCGCTGATTGTTTTCATGACTGTAGTTTTTCCGCTGCCGTTCGGCCCGAGAAGCCCGATGATTTCGCCTTTCGCTACATCAAAGCTGATATCCCGGACAACCGGTTTGCCCCCATAACCTACTGTGATCCCTTCAACGTGAAGCATGCGCGCGCCCCCCTTTCCGCTGTTGCCATAGAATAAAGCCGAAAAGCGGCGCCCCGATAAATGCGGTAATGACCCCGATTGGCAATTCTGTTGGCGAAATGATCGTGCGCGCTACCAAGTCGCAGAGCACAAGAAGAGACGCGCCGTTCAGTGCCGACAGCGGCACGAGATGGCGGTGATCCGCCCCCCATAGCCGCCGCACGATATGCGGCACGACCAAACCGACAAAACCGATTGTGCCAGACACCGCTACTGACGCGCCCGCAAGCATCGAACCGCTGAACAGCAGCCAGAGCTTCCGCGAGTTGACGTTAACGCCAAGATGCTTGGCTTTTTCTTCGCCCAGCATCATGGCGTTCAATTCACGGGTATTCATGAGGATAATAACGAGCCCCAAGAGAAAGAATGGCAGCAGCAGCCAGACATAAGGCCAGCCGCGCATCGACACGCTGCCCAGCAGCCAGCCGATGATCGAGCGCAATTCCTCCCCTGTCAAAGCGATCATGAGCGACATGACAGAACCCAGAAAAGACGTCATGACAATGCCTGCCAAGATCAAGGTTTCCATCTTCAGGCTGCGGTCGATCATGCGGCTGAACATAAGCACAGCAAGCATCGTCAAGAATGCCGCGGCGGCCGCGACAAGCGGCAGCGTAAACAGCCCGAGTGCCGGCAGGGAAATGCCGAAAAACAGCACCGCTACGGCACCGACCGACGCACCAGATGAAACGCCCAGTGTGTATGGGTCCGCCAAAGGATTCTTCAATAACCCCTGGAAAGCAGCGCCCGCGATGGCAAGCGACGCGCCGACTAGCCCCGCCAGCAAAACGCGCGGAAGACGGATATCGAAAAGCACTGCCGATTCCATGGGAAATGCCGATGCGTTCCACAAAAGCTCAAGCGGGATCTTCACGGTGCCTACAGAAACCGCAAACCAAACCGAAACAAGCAATGCCCCTAAGGACATTGCGTATGCTCCGAGTTTATTATTGTGCGAAGATTTCCGGGTATACTGCTTTTGCAAGTTCTTCTACTCCTTGGACGATCCGAGGGCCGGCGCGTGTCACCATGTCTGAATCGATGTCGATCACTTCGCCATTTTTAACGGCGTTCACTTCGCCGAAGCCCGGACGCCCTTTTACTTGTTCTTCTGCGTTCTCTACATAATAACCGTAAGTTGTCACAATGACATCCGGATTTTTGCTGAGAATTTCTTCTGCGCTGATTGCCGCCCATCCTTCAAGGTCGGCAGCAGCATTTTCAGCGTTGATCCATGTCAGCATTTCGTTCATAAACGTATTGTTGCCGGCTGTATAAATTTCAGGGTCCGGCCCGACTTCCACAAGTACTTTCTTTGGTTCAGCAGCTGCCGCTTTTTCTTTGATGCTGTCCAGGCCTTCTTCCATTTCTTGAACGAGCTCGTCCGCTTCCTGCGCTTTCCCTGTTGCTTGGCCTACCATTTCAATGGTCGAATAAAGCTCTTCGAAATTATCGGCATTGGCAATGACAACGACAGGAATGCCCGCATCGCGCAATTGCTGCAGCCCCGCTTCGCCAACTCCTAAAATCCCTTCGTGTGCTAGCACGACATCCGGTGAAAGCGAAATGATTTTCTCGACATTAAACTCAAGTCCGCCGATTTTCTCGACTTTTGCTGCTTCTTCCGGGTAATTATCATAATCGGAAGCACCGACCATTTTGTCGCCGATTCCTAGTTCATAAACGATTTCTGTGTTTGACGGCATCATTGAAACGATCGCTTTCGGCTCTTCTTCAATGACAACTTCCTTGTCAGCCGCGTCCGTCAATGTCACCGGGAATTCTGCTTCTCCCGCTGCCGGCGTTTCTTCCGGTGCTTTCTCTTCTTGTGCCGGTGCCGCTTCTTCGCCGCAACCTGCCAATAATAATGCTGCTAACCCTGTACTTAAACCAAATTGCCAAATCTTCTTCATCTGTGAAATCCTCCGTTTCTAGTTTGAAAAGCGCAAGCGCCTGTCCAGTCCCTGCGCTTTTCAACAAAAAATAAATCCCTCGCAAGCTCTGCGAGGGATTGAAAGGACGACATAAAAAAGCATGTACATCCAGCCGGTCCTCGCAGGCTATGTGGGCGTTGTCATAAAGGCAGGTCTCCTGGCTTGTGATCATCGCTTGCTGCGCCTTCCCAAAGCTTTGCTTCAGTGGCATTGTTGCAGCTTGCTCTCACTTACAGTGGCGGGACCGCGCCGGAATCGAACCGGCTTCCCTTTTAACTCATGTTCTTAGACATAAGCACCTTTATGATTGAATATTCGATTGTCTTACAAACCTAGTATACACGAAAAGCTTTGCGCGTCGCTTACATTTTTTCCGGGGCTGTGACGCCGACCAGTTTCAAAGCATTGGCGATTGTCGTTTTCACTGCCGTAATGAGCGCCAACCTTGCGCGCGTCATGTCTTCGTTTGAAACATCGAGGACTTTGTTGGCATTATAGAAGCTGTGGAAGTTCGCTGCGAGTTCATGGATATAGTTTGTGACGCGGTGCGGAGAACGCTGTTTGGCCGCATCCGCAACGACTTGCGGGAAATCGCCGATTTTCTTCAGGAGCTCGATTTCTTTTTCCGAAGCCAATAGGCTCAAATTGTCAGTTGAAGCGATGAATCCTTGTTCTTCTGCTTGGCGCAGGATCGAAGAAATGCGCGCGTGTGCATATTGCGAATAATAGACTGGGTTTTCATTGGACTGCGAAACAGCTAGATCCAAGTCGAAATCCATATGCGAATCGCCTGAGCGCATCGCGAAGAAATAACGCACTGCATCCAAGCCGACCAATTCCACCAGTTCGCGCATTGTCACCGCTTTGCCTGTACGTTTGCTCATCTTCATTTTTTCGCCGTCTTTATACAGCTGCACCATTTGGATGATGCTTACTTCAAGCGTGTCGCGTTCGTAGCCCAATGCTTCGATCGCCGCTTTCATGCGCGGGATGTAGCCATGATGGTCCGCTCCCCAAATATTGATGAGCTTGTCGAATCCGCGTGACAATTTATCTTCGTGGTAAGCAATGTCCGGCAATAAATACGTGAACGTTCCATCGTTCTTGATCAATACACGGTCTTTGTCATCGCCGAATGTTGTC
>DATISS010000017.1:0-4093 GCA_035468565.1 Planococcus sp. (in: firmicutes) | reverse complement strand
ACGCCACCTTGCCAAGGTGGAGGTCGCGGGTTCGACCCCCGTCTTCCGCTCCAAAAATTGGCGGCATAGCCAAGTGGTAAGGCATGGGTCTGCAACACCCTTATCACCGGTTCGAGTCCGGTTGCCGCCTCCATAATTATTTTGCCGGCGTGGCGGAATTGGCAGACGCGCGGGACTCAAAATCCCGTTCCTTCACGGGAGTGTCGGTTCGACCCCGACCGCCGGTATCATGTAAAGGGCCTGCCTGCCCTTTAGAAAAGCTCCAGCTTTGTTTTCAAAGCTGGAGCTTTTTTCTTTTGAAAAAAGCATTTCTGACAGCTGCGCTGTTTCTGTACCGTTTAAGATGGAGAGGGTTTTGCATGGATTTAAGAAACTTGAAGAAATTATTTTTAAAAAAGTAGTGCAGAAATATTTTGAAGATGGTACAATGATAATTGTCCGATTCAAGGTCATGCCAGTGTGGCGGAATTGGCAGACGCGCACGACTCAAAATCGTGTTCCTTCTGGAGTGCCGGTTCGACCCCGGCCACTGGTATACTGAAGATCCCTTTTGTCATCATTCATTGATGGCAAAAGGGATTTTTTCGTTCTTTTCTGCTTTTCTGCAGGTATGGATTAGGAAAGTGGCGTATAGGTAATAAAATCAATCAATTTCGCAAAAGGAGCTGACAGCGTGCATGATCAATCGTCTGGACCATTTAGTATTGACTGTACGGAACATCCAACAAACCTGCGATTTCTACAGGAACGTTCTGGGGATGGAAGTAAGGGCATTTGGAGAAGGGCGCAAGGCACTGCATTTTGGAAACCAGAAAATCAACTTGCATGAGGCTGGCAGCGAGTTTGATCCTAAAGCGCGTTTTCCTCTTCCAGGTAGTGCCGATCTGTGCTTTATTTCCGATGAGCTGTTGGAGGAATTGCATGAGCGCCTGGAACAATGTGGCGTAGCCGTCGAAGAAGGCCCTGTGTCGAGGACCGGTGCATCAGGGCCAATTCAGTCGCTATATATTAGGGATCCTGACGGCAATTTGATCGAGTTGTCGAATTATAGATAAGCGATTGCAGTATTCATTCAGATGCACCGCAATCAGTAGGGGCAAAAGGCCATAATCATCATGGCCTTTTTTTTATGCCTTAAAACCCATTCAATTTTGCAACACCAAGATAAATGCGGTTTTGCAAAGTTAAGAGTTGTAGTATCGGAATAATCAATCTATTATTAAAGCAATATAAGAAGCGCGTGGGATAGGAGGAAGTCTGGTGAAAAAGCTGGCGTGGCATCATCTTGAGGCTGTGGATGTTTTGGCAGAACTGGAAACGAACACTGAAGAAGGGCTAACGGATGCGGCAGCGGAAGAACGGAGGAAAGTCGCAGGCCCGAATGAACTGCCTGAACCGAAAAGGGAATCGAGGGTGATGCGGTTTTTGAAGCAATTCCATGATGTGCTCATTTATGTGCTAATTGGGGCTGCGGTCATTACGATTGTGCTTGGGCATACGATTGATACGCTTGTCATCTTGATGGTTATTGTAATCAACGCGGCGATCGGTTATATCCAGCAAAGCAAGGCGGAAAAGGCGTTGGACAGTATCCGAAAAATGCTGTCGCTGAAGGCGACCGCTATCCGAGCATCGAAAAGGAAAGTCATCCCGTCAGCCAATCTGGTGCCAGGGGACATTGCCGTTTTGAAAGCGGGAGACAAGGTGCCGGCGGATATTCGGCTGCTTGAAGCGGCTAACCTGAAGGTCGAAGAATCTTCTTTGACGGGCGAATCAGAGGCGGTTGAAAAAAAGGTGGAGGCTTTGCCGCTGGAGACTGCTTTAGGGGACCGGCTGAATATGGTGTTTGCCGGAACGTCCGTGTCAGCGGGTTCAGGTGTCGGTGTCGTTGTCGAAACAGGCAGGAGCACGGAACTGGGCAAAATCAGTTCCTCGATCTCCCAAGTCCAGACGCTGCAGACTCCTTTGCTAAAGCAGACGGCGCAATTCGGCAAATTGATTTCGGTCATTATTGTCGTGAGCGCGGTTGTAATGTACGCCATTGGCTATTTTTGGCATGATTATCCGGCGGGGGAATTGCTGCTGGCCATCATCGGGCTGACTGTCGCGGCAATTCCTGAAGGGCTGCCTGCCGTGCTGTCGATTATTCTGGCGCTTGGCGTCCAGGAAATGGCGGCAAAAAACGCCATCGTCCGGACATTGCCTTCGGTTGAAACGCTGGGCGCGGTGTCTGTGATATGTTCCGATAAAACCGGAACTTTGACGAAAAATGAAATGACCGTCACGTCCATTTTGATGCAAGATCAAGAGTTTGATGTGACGGGCACCGGCTATTCTCCAGAGGGCAAAATCATGAGCCGCGGCCAAGAAGTGAAATTGGAAAATTCCCCTCGGCTCAAGCAATTTCTGACCTGCGTCAAAACAATTAACGAGTCCCATTTGTTCTGCAACGAGCGGGGGCATTGGGAGATTAGCGGGGACGCGACGGAAGGGTGTTTGGTGACAGTTGCCGAGAAAGCGGAAGAGTCCATAGAGAAACTCGATTGCCTGTCAAAGATTCCGTTCGATTCCTCTTACAAGTATATGGCCGGTTTGGTGGAACAGGACGGTGCAAAGATGATTTTCATCAAAGGGGCGCCCGAGCAGATTTTGAGAATGTCGGCTAATTGCAGTGCGGAAGAGCTGGCCCACTGGCATGACAAAATCCTCCTCCATGCACGCAAGGGCGAAAGAATGATAGGGGGAGCCGAGAAAAAAGTTCCGGCCGGTACATCCGCCATTAGCCATGCCGATTTGGAGGAAGGCTTCGAGATCCTTGGATTTGCCGGCATAATCGATCCGCCGCGTGAAGAAGTGATTGAATCGATTCGGCAATGCAAAAATGCGGGCATCCAAGTGAAGATGATTACGGGCGACCACAAAGAAACTGCGCTGGCAATCGGCTCTCAGATGGGCATCGGCACGGAGGGCCTCGTCATTGAAGGGATTGAACTGGATCGGATGGACGATGTTGAGCTGCAGGAGGCGGCTATTAAGTATGACGTGTTTGCGCGCACGAGCCCCAACAATAAATTGCAGCTTGTGCAGGCACTGCAATCCCTAGGTCATATTTGTGCCATGACTGGCGATGGCGTCAATGATGCACCGGCTTTGAAACGGGCGGATATCGGTGTAGCGATGGGCATCAAAGGCACTGAGGTGTCCAAAGAAGCTTCTGAAATGATCTTGGTTGATGACAATTTCAATACCATAGTCACAGCTGTCAAAGAAGGGCGGCGCGTCTATGACAATTTGAAGAAGACCATATTGTTCATCCTGCCGACAAATGTAGCGGAAGGCTCGGTTATTTTCATCAGCATCCTTCTGGGCATAGCCATGCCTTTGACGCCTGTCCAGATTTTATGGATTAATATGATAACGGCAGTGACGATTTCCTTGGCAATCGCATTCGAAAAACTTGAACCCGGTGCGATGGAACGGCCGCCGAGAAATCCAGATGCGAAGCTGCTGAGCGGCTATTACGTCTTCCGCATCGCCTTTGTGGCCTTCATCATCTGCGGCGGCCTCTTGTATATGAACAGGACGTTGGCGGAAGCAGGCTTTAATCCGGCAATAGTGAATACGATGACCGTCCAGGCGCTTGTCATTTCCCAGTTAATTTATTTATTCAATTGCCGCAGTGAAAAAGGTTTTGTTTTCAGAAAAGGTTTTTTTTCGAATAAAGCCGCTTTCATCGTTTCAGGAATTCTAATTGCGGTGCAATTGGGAGTGACCTACTTGCCGGTGATGAATATCCTGTTGGGTACCGTGCCAATCGCTGCGCATCATTGGATTTGGCCAATCGGCATCGGCATCAGTGTTTTTACCATTGTCGAAGCGGAGAAATGGGTATGGCGCAAACTGAGCGCCTCCCGGTAGGACAGGGCGGCGTTGCTTGGTATAATAGACGCAATAAGCGGTAATAGACAGCTTGTTGGAAGGAGAGCGGCATGCAAGAAATCCACAGCGAAATCATTCAATTCAGGGGCAGCCATTATGATTACGGGCTGCATCAAGGCGAGCGCTTGAAACAATCGATCGTCCTCGACAACCG
>DATISS010000016.1:0-18615 GCA_035468565.1 Planococcus sp. (in: firmicutes) | reverse complement strand
AGCGATTGAATTTCACTGATGGTGCATCAATCATCGAAAAAGCGATTCGCTTCTTCTTTATAATTTAACTCAATCACTGCTTCTATTTATTGGTCTGTCTGATTTCCACGGATCTTATCAACCTGCATGCGGCATAACCGTCCTTTCATTTCTGCCCTTAGTCAAGGGGTGTAGCGGACCGCTTGTTCTATTCCGGGATTGGTCGGCACGATGTGGATCCACGTCTTCCCCGGAACGAGTTCGATCGTCTCGCCATCAGCGGTTGGGATGAGCATGCCGCCTTGTGAAATCCACTTTATTTCACGGACTCCGCCGCTTTGGAAAAGCAGCGCTTCTCCTCCGCTTTCAATGTCGATCGACTGCCTCCCTTTGGCGTCGATCGTCTCGTGGTCCGCCTCGAACACTAGGACATTTGCAACTTCGGCCTGCTGCAGCGTTTCTTTATCGACCGTCGGGAGCCCTCCCGAAGACCGCTTATAGCGCTGAGCTGTTTCATCGTACGTAAAGGAACTCGTGAAATCAGGATCTTGCCCATACCTCACTTCAAGCGTCGATGCCTGTTCCGATATTTTACCATTTCCAGCACCCTTTAAGAAAGCATAAGGCGCTTTAGTGCTGTAATCGGGTGAAGCATCTGCCATTTCCATTCCGATTTTTATGTTTTCATACGTAATGTAGGAATTATGCGGAGCAATCCGGTCGGTCGAGCGCCGGAACAGCGAGCCGTCATAGTCGATGCCGTTGATATGGTCAACCATACCCGACCCGAGCATCGCGTATGCTTCCGGGCTATAGCCGTGTGCGACAAAAAAGGCGTCATATGCTGCCGCAAGTTCGATATAATAATCGCGTGCGCTGCGGATCGGCCCGATTTCTTCAGGGAAAGTGCTTTGGTATAAAGCCGCAAAACGCGTGATGTTGTATTCCGCAATAAATTCAAAGACGATATCCGCTTCAGTCAGACCGGTTTGCGGCCGTGCATCCGGATGATTATTGATAACTGCCAGCACCGGCCGGCTTGTAAACGGACCGCCTTCTGCGATTCCCGTGAACGGCGCAAAGGCCTGCGCGCCCGGCTCTTCGCCAGGGCCAGCAGGCTCTTCCTGTCCATTTTCCGGTTCTTGTTCTGCTTCTTTGTCTTTTTGCATCATCCAGTAAGCGCCACCTGCCCCGATTGCCAGCAACAAAACAATGATTGCGATTGTCCACTTTTTCATGGCTATTGCCGCATGAATGCAGGAAACAGGATTTTTTTGTTCATGACGTCATAAATTCCTCTTTGCGTAATCCGCACATACGGCAGATGGGTAGCCTGCAGGAACAGCAGCGTGTAGACCGCGTCTCCGTGTTTATAGCCACGTTCTCTCAGCGCCTGCTTCAATTCCTGTTCTTTCGGTATCAATTGTTCCATCGGCAAGTCGGAAAGCATCCCTCCGATTGGCAGCGGCAGCGAGCAGACCGTTTCCCCGTCTTCCACAAGGACGATTCCGCCTTTCATGCGCTTCACTTCTTCGAAAGCGACCTTCATATCTTCACGGTTTTTACCGATCAGAATAATGTCTCCGGTATTCGAATAGGAAGAAGCGAATCCGCTGACGCCCGAAGCAAAGCCTTTGATCAGCGTGTTGACCCGCCATTTTCCGTGCTTGTCCAAAAGCATAAGGAAGCTTTCTTCATGCTTTTTCGACAATTGGCCATCGTGTGTATCCACGCTCACCGAATAAGGCTTCGTGATGACATCGTTGATCATTTCAATACCGAACGGCATCGAAAACTGGAAATCGTCTTCCGTGAGGTCGAAATTCAGGTCCAAATCAGGGAGCACCGACCAATCCACCGCTGGCAGCGAATAAACTTTAACGCCGCCTTTTTTCAGCCAGACGCCTTTCGAAATGACGCCCGACGGCACAGGGTTGCTTGGAGTATCCAGGATGTTGATGTTGGCGTATCTGCCGGTCGCTATCAACCCGTGCAAACTTGTGACGTTGTAATACCGCGCTACATTATAAGAAGCCATCATGTAGGCATCGATTTCCGGCACTCCTGCCTCTAAAGCGATTTTGATGCACAGATCCATGACGCCCTCCAAATGGAAAGCAGGCGTCGAACCATCGGTCGTCATCATCAGTTTGTCAAAGACATTCAAGTCGCGTTCCACGATTTCCTTCAGCAATAAAGGCAGATCCGGACGGATTGAAGAATGGCGCAAGGTCACACCATAGCCATGCAGCAAACGCGCTTCGACTTCATCAGCGGTCATCGATTCATGGTCGCCGTCAGCCCCGAGCAATTTCATCTTCGCCAGCGTCTTCTCCGAAGCTCCTGGGAAATGCCCTTCTATTTTCTTCAGCCCTAATTTCGCTTTCTGGATCCAATACAGCATCTGATCATCGCCAGCCATCAATTTCGGCCAGCCCGTCAATTCACCGCCAAGCAAAACATCCGGCCGGTCGAGCCATTCCCCTACTGCCTTGGATGTAAATAATTTATCTTCATCAAGCAATTCCGTCTGGGAATCAAAGCGCGTCCACCAGTAGAATGTAAACGGCAATTCCGCAAGTTTATCGAGCAATGAAAACGCTTTCTCGTTTTCCAATGACAAAAACAGCGTGAGGTTGTCAGACAGGAACGATGTCGTTCCGCCTTGCGCCGCGTAATCGGCAAAGGTCTGTGGATTGTAAAGCTGGAATGGATGGACATGGGGTTCGATATAACCCGGCACGAGCCATTTCCCTGCCATGTCTTGGACTTCTGTGGAGCTGCCGATCAAAGGCATGTCTTTGCCAGCATAAACGATGCGATCGCCTTTTATCCAGATATTCCCTGTTACCCATTTCTTGAAAATGCCATGCAAATACGTTGCGTTCGTCAGCACAAGATCCGGTGAGGCCTCTTTTGCAATTATTTTAAGTTGTTCCCTGATTTCCCTGTTTCTCCATAACGGATTCACCATAGCCGGCACCTTCTTTCAATCTATTTCCATACATAATATCGTAGCATAACAATGCATTAAAATACAGATGAGACTGCGTAATATTAGAACATTCAGATTAAAATCTGACACAAAAAATCCATTTATTTCTACTTTTAGAGTAGTTAATAAATGGAGATAACTTTCTATTTGCCGCGCCGGTGCTAAGATATATCTCGATATGGAGCAAAACAGCGGAGAAAACCGTACTGCTCCTGCGAGGCAGCGAAGCGACGAGACAGCCGAGACCCCGCAGGGACTGATTGGGCAAAAGGAATTTGCCCAATCATTTGCGACGAAGCTAGCGAAGCGATGCAGGAGCACAAGGTTTTCGAAGCGACTGAGGAGGCTTGGCGCTCGCCCGCGGCAAAAAACATGTGCTCCTGCAGCGCTATGCGCTTCGTCGCAAAGGTATTGCTCCATATCGACAGTGATATATTAATGGTTTAACTTACATAACTAATACTTAAGAAGCGGACAAAAATAAAACCTGCACAGAATGGACTCTGTGCAGGCTGCTGATTATTAAATGTTAATTAGTTCGAGATTGGCTTGTTGAACGGGTCGAGGACGTTGTCTTTTTCCTCTTCTTCGAACGTTAGGACCTTCGATACATGCTCATACGATTCGCCGTAGAAATGAGTGTCTTTATACGTGTGGATTTCACCGTACATTTTCTTCATTGCTTCGAAGATTTCTTCTTCTGTTTCTTTGTTTGGAGCCCAGTAAAGGATCTCCATCGAATTCGCTTCGCCTGTCGCAAGCGAACGGCGGCAATAGCCGATTGAAGAGGCATGCTCGAATCCTTCACGTGCATAGAAGCGAAGACGCTTTTCACTGTCCGTATCTTCATAGTCGACAGGTTCGACTTCAAGGATAATCGGCTTGTTCTTATCTTTTAGAAACTGCAAAGCTTTTTTGCCAAGTCCGCTGCCGCGAGACTCTTTTGATACAAACAAATAGTCGACAAACGAGAATGTCGGAAACTCTGCGAACATCAAGACGTGGTGAGGGCCCTCGTCTTTAAAGTAGACGCTGCCTTTTTCGTTTAAAAGCGTGTCCATATGTTCTTTTGATTTCATTTCTTCTACTGGAAAATACTGATTTAATTTTTCGTACCAATTCATAAATGTTGCTCCTTCCAAAATTTGATGCCCTGCTGATTTTAAACACGGAGTCTGGTTTGACTAAGCTAATCTGAAGTGTGATTTAGAGGTAAAAGTGGGCTGTTGAAAATCCTCAACTTATATTCACTATCCCAAGGGCGGGATAATGAAAAAAAAATGACACATTTTCCTAAGAATTTGTGTCATCTTGTATTATAACATATGGAGTTTTACATTGCACGCCAGCCGATGTCTGAGCGGAAGAAAAAGTCTTTCCAGTCAAGTTTGCCGAGTTCCTGATAAACTTGGCGCTGTGCTTGCCGGAGATCTTCTCCGGCCGCAGAGACGAAAATCACCCGGCCACCGTTGCCCGCAAAACCGCTGCCGGATTTTCTCGTGCCAGCATGCGTCACTTCGACGCCTTCCAGTTTTGCCAAATCAGGCAGCAGCGCACCTTTTTGTACCGAATCCGGATAGCCTGCGGCCGCAACGACGACGCCTAATATTGAGCGGTCGTCCCATTCCAGCTCAAAAGGCCGGCTGTCCAAGATGGCGTCCATGAACAAGCCGAAATCCGATGCCATGCGCGGCAATACGACTTGAGTTTCCGGGTCGCCGAAACGTGCATTGAATTCGATCACTTTCGGCCCCTGCGATGTCAAGATGATGCCGGCATAGAGAATGCCATTGAACGGAACCCCTTCATCGGCCATCGCTTGGACCGCGGGCTCCACAATTGTAGCGTAGGTTTCTTCGACTACCGATGCAGAGATTTGCGGCACCGGCGAGTAAGCGCCCATGCCCCCTGTGTTCGGGCCGCGGTCTCCATCAAACGCCCGCTTATGGTCCTGCGAAATCGGCATCGGGTAAATTTTGCCGCCGTAAACAAAAGACATGAACGAAAATTCCTCGCCGTCCAGAAATTCCTCGATAACAACACGAGATCCTGACTCACCGAACTTCTGGCCTTCAAGCATGTCGTTGACCGCCGCAACCGCTTCCTGTTCGGACATTGCGACGACGACACCTTTTCCTGCCGCCAGCCCATCCGCTTTGATGACAATCGGCGCTCCATGGCTACGGATAAATTCGATTGCCGCGCCGGTTTCCGTAAACGTCTCATAAGCAGCTGTCGGGATATTCGCTTTCTTCATCAACTCTTTGGCAAAAGCTTTACTGCCCTCAATCCGGGCTGCGGTTTTTGTAGGGCCGAAAATACGCAGTTTACGTTTTTCAAACCAGTCTACAATGCCTTCCGCTAGCGGCTGTTCGGGGCCGACAAATGTAAAATCGATTTTATGCTCCACAGCAAAATCGCTTAATGCCGCAAAGTCCATTTCATCTATGCCGACCAGTTCCGCATCGCCTTGCATGCCATCATTGCCGGGAGCGGCATAGACTTGGCTGATAGAAGCAGATTGTGAAAACTGGCGAGCGATGGCGTGTTCTCGGCCGCCCTTGCCTATAACCAAAACTTTCATCATCTGACACCTCGCTTAATGTTTGAAATGGCGTACGCCTGTAAAGACCATCGCTATGCCGTATTCATCAGCCTTGTCGATCGACTCTTGGTCCTTTTTCGAACCGCCCGGCTGGATAATCGCTTTAATGCCTGCTTTCGCAGCAGCTTCGACCGTATCAGCCATCGGGAAAAATGCATCCGAAGCCATCACAGCACCAAGAGCACGCTCTCCTGCTTGCTCAAGCGCAATCTTCGCAGCTCCGACACGGTTCATCTGGCCTGCACCTATGCCAAGTGTCATATTCGAATCGCATACCACAATGGCATTCGATTTCACATGCTTCACAACGCTCCAGCCCAGCTTCAGTGCTGCCAATTCCGTATCGCTTGGCTGGCGTTTTGTCGCCACCCGGATGTCGGCATTTTCATAGCCATATGTATCAGGCTGTTGGACGAGCAAACCGCCTTCTACGGCCGTAATGTTCCACTTGTCCTGGCGCGCATGGCCGAATGGAATTGTCAGCAGGCGGATGTTTTTCTTCTGCGACAAGATTTCAAGCGCTCTATCCGAGAAAGATGGCGCGATGACGATTTCAAGAAAAATCGTGCTCAATGTCTGCGCCGTTTCAGCATCCACTTCGCGGTTCAACGCGACGATGCCGCCGAAAATCGAAGTCGAATCAGCTTCATAAGCTTTCGCGAACGCTTCAGCAATCGTGCTGCCTGTGCCGACGCCGCATGGGTTCATATGCTTGACGGCTGCCGCAGCTGGCATGCTGAATTCCTTGATGATCTGCAGCGAGGCATTGGCGTCTTGAATATTATTATAAGACAGCTCTTTGCCATGTAATTGAGTGGCGTTGGCAATCGAAAAATCCGAGCCCAGTGCATTGCGGTAAAATGCCGCTTTCTGGTGCGGATTTTCTCCGTAGCGGAGCGGCTGCGCCAATTCATATGTAAGAGTCAGCGATTCCGGATATTCTTCTCCGATCAATTCAGTCAAATAATTCGAGATATAGGAATCATAGGCCGCTGTATGGCGGAATACTTTAGCTGCCAGGCGGCGCCGTGTTTCCGGCGTCGTCGCTTGTTGCACCTCTAATTCTTCTAGGACGGCTGCATAGTCGGCCGCGTCCACGATAACCGTTACGTAAGCATGGTTTTTCGCCGCTGACCGCAGCATCGTCGGTCCGCCGATGTCGATGTTTTCAATCGCATCATCCACCGAAACACCCGGTTTTGAAATGGTGTCGCGGAAAGGATAAAGGTTGACGCACACAATATCGATCGGCGAAATGCCGTTTTCCTTCATTTGGACTTGGTGGTCCGCATCATCAGGTTTTGCCAGCAAGCCCCCGTGAATTAACGGATGAAGCGTCTTGACGCGCCCTTCCAGGATTTCAGGGAATTTCGTAATTTCATCCACTGCCGTAATCGCTACGCCATTGTCTTCCAAAAAGCGTTTCGTGCCGCCTGTCGACAAGATTTCATAGCCCATTGCCGACAATTTCTCCGCAAACTCCAATATTCCAGATTTATCCGATACACTCAATAACGCCCTTTTCTTCACTGTCATTCCTCCTAAAAATAAAACCGGTGAAATCACCGGCTGAATAATTGCTGTAAAGTTGCAGGATATAAACGGTGTTCAATTGCGTGGATCTGCTCTTCGACTTCCGCTCGGCCACGCCCCGCTACAGGAAAAGTTTCCTGCGCGATAATGGAACCGGTGTCCATGCCTGCGTCGACAAAATGTACCGTCACGCCAGCCAGCTCTGCACCGGCTGCTAGTGTCTGCCCGATTGCGTCTTTACCGGGGAAAGCCGGCAATGCCGAAGGGTGGATGTTAACAATGCGATTTTCGAACTCAGAAAGCAGCATCGGGCCGATCAGCCGCATAAAGCCGGCCAGCACGATCCACTCCACTCCGTGGTTCAACAACTTGCCTTTAAGCATTTCTTCGTACATGGCTTTCGAACCGTATTCCGCCGGATTGAAAGCGAGTGGTTCAACGCCCATTTTCTGCGCCCGTTCAACGACGTAAGCTTGAGGCCGGTCGGTCACCACGAGCACCAACTCGGCGTTTAGCTTTCCGCTTTGCACAGCGTCTGCAATCGCTTGGAAATTAGAGCCGTTTCCAGATGCGAAAACAGCGATTTTCGGTTTATTCGCCATCGAGGGTGCCGTCCTGTTCCCCCGTAAATTGAACGCCGGTTTGTGCGGATACGGTGCCGATGCGATACGCCTGTTCGCCGCTCGCCAGCGCCGATGCCATCACTTGCTCGGCTTGTTCCGGCGCAACCGCCAGCACAAAGCCGATGCCCATATTAAAAACGGAATACAAATCGCGGTCAGCCAAACCGCCTTTTTCCTGCAGCATGTCAAAAATGCGCAGCACTGGCCAAGAGCCCAGGTCGATTTTCGCGCCCAAGCCTTCAGGCATCATACGCGGCAAGTTTTCGATAAAGCCGCCGCCTGTGATATGCGCCATTCCGCGTACTTCCGCTGCGGCCATGATCGCCGCCACGGATTTTGCGTAGATTTTGGTCGGGTTCAGCAATTCATTGCCAATCGCCCCTAAATCCTCGAACCCTTCGATAATTTGGTCCAGCTGGAAACGATTTTCTTCAAAAACGATGTGGCGCACCAATGAATAGCCATTCGAATGGATACCGCTTGAAGCGAGCCCGATTAGCACATCGCCAGCCTGTATTTTCTCACCGGTCACGATATTGGCCTTTTCTGCAGCACCTACCGCAAAACCGGCAATGTCGTATTCATTTTCATTATAAAGGCCTGGCATCTCGGCCGTTTCGCCGCCGATCAATGCGGCGCCAGATTGTACGCAGCCATCGGCAACGCCTTTGACAATCTGCTCGATTTTTTCAGGAACCGCTTTGCCGACCGCAATATAGTCCAGGAAAAACAACGGTTCGGCTCCTTGCGCGACGATATCGTTAACGCACATCGCTACGCAGTCGATGCCGATCGTGTCGTGCTTATCAGCCATGAAAGCGAGCTTCAGTTTCGTTCCGACTCCGTCTGTACCGGAGACAAGAACAGGTTCTTTCAGCTTCAGTTCAGATAAATCGAACATGCCGCCGAAGCCGCCAAATGTCCCCATCAAACCTTTCCGTGCTGTGCGCTCGACATGGGATTTCATGCGGTTGACCGCTTCATAGCCTGCTTCGATATTGACGCCTGCTTTTTCATATGCTTTTGACACACCGGTTCCCCCTTATTTCACTTTTTCTTTTTCATGCGGCAAAACGGTATCCGGATAGATATTCGTCGGGTATTCCCCTGTGAAACACGCCAGGCAATGGCCGCATTTCGAACCTGGGTCCGTCCGTCCGATATTCTGCACCATGCCTTCGACTGACAGGAACGTCAGTGAATCCGCGCCGATGATTTGGCGCATTTCTTCTATTGTATTATTCGCCGCGATCAATTCGCCGGCGGTTGAGATGTCGATGCCGTAGAAACACGGGTTCTTGATCGGCGGTGAAGAAATGACAACATGCACTTCCGTCGCTCCCGCTTCTTTTAATAATGTTACGATGCGGCGGGAAGTTGTGCCGCGGACAATTGAATCATCTACCATGATAACGCGCTTGCCTTTGACGACTTGGCGCACCGGAGATAGTTTCATTTTAACGCCTTGCTCACGCAAATCCTGTGAAGGCTGGATGAATGTGCGGCCGACGTAGCGGTTCTTGATCATACCCAATTCATACGGAATGCCGCTTTGCTCTGAATAGCCGATTGCTGCGGAAATACTGGAATCCGGGACGCCTGTTACGACATCCGCATCGATCTGCACTTCTTTTGCCAGCTGTTTGCCCAGGCGTTTGCGTGCGGTATGGACATTGATGCCATCGATATCGGAATCTGGACGCGAGAAATAGACATATTCCATCGTGCAGATGGAACGCTCTTCCGGGTAAGCAAAGCGTTCAGCACGCATGCCGTCGTCATCGACAATCAGAAATTCGCCCGGTTCAACCGATTGGACGTGTTCTGCACCGATGATATCGAATGCGCATGTTTCGGACGCTACAACCCAAGCATCTCCCAGTTTCCCGATTGACAGCGGGCGCAGCCCATTCGGGTCGAGCGCAATATACATCGCTTCTTCCGTCAAGATGACGCAGGCAAAAGCCCCTTTCAATAACGACAAAGCATTTTTCGCTTTTTCTTCGAATGATTCGAAACCGCTGCGCTTGATCAAATGTGCCAGCACTTCGGTATCGGACGTCGTCTGAAAAATACTGCCTTGCCGCTCCAAATGGCTTTTCAGGTGATTCGCGTTGACCAAGTTGCCGTTATGTGAAATCGCCAAACTGCCAGTCGTCGAATTGAAGAGCAGCGGTTGGACATTTTCAATGCCACTGCCGCCGGCTGTCGCGTAACGCACATGGCCGATTGCGGCATTACCGGCAATTTTCTCGATCTTTTCAGGCGAAAAGACTTCACTGACCATGCCTTCGCCTTTCAGTGCTTTCAACGAACTGCCATCTGTCGAGACGATCCCTGCACCTTCTTGGCCTCTATGCTGCAAAGCATGAAGCCCGTAATAAGTGAGCTGTGTCGCGTTGGGATGGCCCCAAATTCCAAAGACTCCGCATTCTTCGTTTAAGCTTCTGATTTCAGCAAGCATGGGATTGCTCCTTTCCAAGCTGAGCGGAGCGTTTCGACTGAATCATTGATCCATGCCGTACCATCTTCGCCCTTAATCACCAGGTTCGTGTCTCCTGTGACTGTTCCGATTTTCTTGGCGTCAGTGACGGTTTCCTCGAACGATTGTGCGTTTTCCGGTGATACGGTAAGGATGAAGCGGGATTGTGATTCGCTGAACAACGCTGTTGTTGGCGATCCTGTTAATGCGACTTCCAAGCCAAGCCCTTTGCCGAACGCTTTTTCAGCGAGCGCTACTGCAACGCCGCCTTCAGCAACATCATGCGCAGAGGCAACAAGCCCTTGGCGGATGGCGGTAAGGATTTGCTGCTGGCGTTTTGCTTCAACAACAAGGTCGATTGACGGCGCTTTTCCGAAAATGCGCCCTTCGACCATTTTCTGAAGCTCGCTGCCGCCGAATTCCGTGAAGCTTTCGCCGATCAGGTACACCAAATCGCCGGCTTTTTTCGCGTCTTGTGTTGTAACATGCTTAAGGTCTTCCACTAAACCGACCAAACCGATTGTCGGTGTCGGATAAATCGCTGTACCGTTTGTTTCATTGTATAGCGAGACGTTGCCGCCGATAACGGGCGCATCTAGAATCGTACACGCTTCAGACATGCCGTCTGCCGCTTTTTCCAACTGCCAGAAGATTTCCGGTTTTTCCGGATTCCCGAAATTCAAGCAATCCGTGATGGCGAGCGGTTTTGCTCCTGATACGACAACATTGCGCGCTGCTTCCGCAACGGCGATTTTGCCGCCCGTTTCAGGATCCAGGTAGATATAACGGGAATTGCAATCCGTTGTCATCGCCAATCCTTTGTTCGTGCCGCGCACACGGATGACTGCCGCATCCGAGCCTGGGCTCACTACTGTGCTCGTGCGCACTTGGTGGTCGTATTGGTCATAGACCCATTCTTTCGACGCAATAGTCGGCTGCTGCAATAAATTCAATAAAGCTTCGCTGTAATTGCCGACTTTCGGTTCAACGTTTTCAAGCTGCTGGTATTCCGTGAAATAAGCAGGCACACTTGATGGCTTATGGTAGACAGGGGCATCTTCAGCAAGCGCGTCAACCGGCACTTCAGCAACGACTTCCCCTTTATGCAATAAACGTAAAGTTGAATCATCTGTCACAGTACCGACAGTTACCGCGTCCAAACCGTATTTCTCAAAGAGCTCGACAATTTCTGGTTCGCGTCCTTTTTTCACGACGATGAGCATGCGCTCTTGGGATTCAGACAGCATCATTTCGTAAGCTGTCATTCCTTTTTCACGCTGCGGTACATGGTCAAGATCCATTTCAATGCCGGATCCTGCTTTTGAAGCCATTTCCGCTGAAGATGACGTCAGGCCAGCAGCCCCCATGTCCTGGATGCCGACAAGCGCGTCGGATTTCACCAATTCCAGGCAAGCTTCAAGCAATAGCTTCTCCATGAACGGATCTCCAACTTGCACAGCCGGACGCTTTTCTTCGGATGCATCCGTCAATTCCTCGGAAGCGAAAGTTGCTCCGTGGATGCCGTCGCGCCCTGTTTTGGCACCAACATACATGACCGGGTTGCCGACGCCAGAAGCAATGCCTTTTTGGATATCTTTATGGTCAATAAGGCCGACGCACATTGCGTTGACAAGCGGATTGCCTTCATAGCAAGCGTCGAACTGGACTTCTCCACCGACGGTCGGGATGCCGATGCAATTGCCGTAGCCGGCGATGCCCGCCACTACTTCTTCAAACAGATACTTCACGCGGGGTGTCGTCAATTCGCCAAAGCGCAGCGAGTTGAGCATCGCAATCGGGCGTGCGCCCATCGAGAAGACATCGCGGATAATGCCGCCGACGCCTGTTGCAGCGCCTTGATACGGTTCGATTGCAGACGGGTGGTTATGCGATTCCATCTTGAAGACGACTGCCTGGCCATCGCCGATGTCGACAATGCCGGCGCCTTCGCCTGGCCCTTGCAGCACGCGCGGCGCTTTTGTCGGGAATTTCGCGAGGACAGGCTTTGAATTTTTATACGAACAATGCTCTGACCACATGACAGAAAACAATCCGGTTTCCGTGTAATTCGGCGTTCTGCCGAGAATCGATTCCACCATTCCGAATTCTGCATCGGACAATCCCATCTCGCGGTAAATTTTCTGTTCTTTGATTTGTTCAGTATTTGGTTCAAGCATGAGTGACATGTGATTCCCTCCACTGTTTTACGATTGATCTGAATAATCCCAAACCATCACTGCCGCCGATCAAATCGGAAACAGCCCGCTCCGGATGCGGCATCATGCCTAGCACGTTGCCTTGCTCGTTGATGATTCCCGCAATATTGTTGCGGCTTCCGTTAAAGTCATCTTCATAAGTGAAGACGATTTGATCATTCGCTTTTAATTTTTCATACGTCTCATCGTCGCAGTAATAATTTCCTTCGCCATGGGCAATCGGAATTCTGATTTCCTGACCTTGTGTGTATTGGTTCGTGAACATCGTATTGGCGTTTTCCACTTTCAAACCGACCGTGTGGCACATGAACTTCAAGTTTTTATTGCGCAGAAGCACGCCAGGCAAAAGCCCCGCTTCTGTCAGGATTTGAAAGCCGTTGCAGATGCCAAGAACCGGTTTTCCGGCTTCAGCCGCTTTCTTCACTTCGCCCATGATGGCCGAAGTTTGCGCGATTGCGCCGCAGCGCAAGTAATCGCCGTAAGAAAATCCGCCCGGCAATAAAATCCCGTCGTATTTACTCAAATCTGTCGAGTCATGCCAAACATATTCCGCTTCTTCACCAAGTTCATCCTTGACCGCGTGGTACATATCCAAATCACAATTGGAACCAGGAAACACTATTACCGCGAATTTCATTGTGAGACAGCCTCCTCGATTTCGAAACGGTAATCCTCGATTACCGTGTTCGTCAATAACCTATGGCACATTTCGTTGACCAATGCGTCGACATTTTTTTCGCCATCCGCAATCATTAGCTCCAAGTACTTGCCAATCCGAACATCTTCCACTTGGCCGTAACCCATCTTATGAAGTGATCCCATAACCGCCGAGCCTTGTGGATCCAAAACACTTTCACGTAAAGTGACGTAGATTTTTACTTTTTTCATGAATGTTGTCCTCCCAGTTTGGATAAAATGAGTGCATAAGCATCTGTCAAGTTGCCGAGGTCCCGGCGAAATACATCTTTATCGAGTTTCTGCTTTGTTTCCATGTCCCATAAACGGCACGTATCCGGAGAAATTTCATCCGCCAGCAAAATAGCACCGTTTTCGTCCCGGCCGAACTCGATCTTGAAATCGACGAGCTCGACACCGGCTTCTTTGAAAAACTGGATCAGCACTTCATTGACTTTCAATGCTTTTTCCCGAAGCTCCTGCACTTCCTGCGGCGTTGCAAGCTCCAGCAGCTGAATATGGTCTTCGGTGATCAGCGGATCGCCAAGTGCGTCATCTTTATAATAGAATTCAACGACCGGTTTTTTGAGGACGGTCCCTTCTTCGAGCCCGAGGCGTTTTGCCATGCTGCCAGCCACTACGTTCCGCGCCACCACTTCAATCGGAATGATGGATACTTGGCGTACCAGCTGTTCGTGGTCAGACAATTGCTTGACGAAGTGGGAAGCGATTCCCGCCGTCTGCAATTTTTCAAAAAGCAGTGATGTGATTTTATTGTTCAGCGTGCCTTTGCCGGCAATTTCCGCTTTCTTTTCGCCGTTGAAAGCAGTCGCTGAGTCTTTGTATTCCACCCATAAAATGCCTTGTTCGTCTGTTGCATATAAGCGTTTTGCTTTGCCTTCGTACAATAGCTGACCTTTTTCCATGTTCAAAGCCCCCGTTTAGTTTAATCCAAGTCGGTTGAAAATCATGTCTACTTGCTGCAAGTGATGGTTGTAATCGAAGCAATCGTCCAGTTCTTCTTTAGATAAAAGGGAAGTGATTGTGTCGTTCGCTTCCACGATTTTGCGGAAATGTGTCTGATTCTCCCACGCTTCCATCGCACAAGGCTGAACCGTGTCGTAAGCTGCTTCACGCGTCATGCCTTTGTCGATCAGCGTCAGCAACACCCGCTGCGAATAAATCAAGCCGAGTGTCGAATCCATATTGCGCTTCATGTTGTCCGGGAACACTGTTAAGTTTTTCACGATATTCGAAAAGCGGTTCAGCATATAATTCAATGCAATTGTCGCATCCGGCAAAATCACTCGCTCTGCTGATGAATGTGAAATGTCACGTTCGTGCCACAGTGAAACGTTTTCGTAAGCTGTCACCATATAACCGCGGATCAGGCGGGCAAGCCCCGTCATATTTTCAGAACCGATCGGATTGCGTTTATGCGGCATTGCCGAAGAACCTTTTTGTCCTTTAGCGAAAAACTCTTCCACTTCACGCGTTTCCGATTTTTGCAGGCTGCGGATTTCAGTGGCAAATTTTTCGATCGACGTAGCGATCAATGCCAGTGTGCTCATGTACTGTGCGTGGCGGTCCCGTTGCAGTGTCTGCGTTGAAATCGGGGAAATCGCTAAGCCAAGCTGTTTGCAGACATATTCTTCAACAAATGGATCGATGTTCGCATAAGTGCCGACCGCTCCAGACATTTTGCCGGTTTCGATAGATGCTGCAGCCGCTTCAAAACGCTCCAGGTTGCGTTTCATTTCTTCGTGCCATAAAGCCAATTTCAAACCGAATGTCGTTGGCTCAGCGTGCACACCATGCGTCCGGCCCATCATGACCGTCATTTTATGCTCTTTTGCTTTATTCGCCAGTATGGTTATGAAGTTCTCCAAGTCTTTGCGGATGATTACATTCGCTTGTTTGATCAAATAAGATAGCGCCGTATCCACGACGTCCGTCGAAGTCAGGCCGTAATGCACCCATTTACGCTCTTCTCCAAGCGTTTCTGACACCGCACGGGTGAATGCCACTACATCGTGGCGCGTCTCTTCTTCGATTTCCAAGATCCGGTCTACTGAAAACGAGGCGTTCTGGCGAATTTTTGCTACATCCGCTTTCGGGATATCCCCTATTTCCGCCCAAGCTTCACAAGCCAAAATTTCAACTTCCAGCCAAGCACTATAGCGGTTCTCTTCTGTCCAAATCGCGCCCATTTCAGGCCGTGTATAACGTGCTATCATAATCCATTTCCTCCAATTATTCCGGCCATATGCCGGATTCGTCTATTTCATTCAATGTTTCTTCTAAGTTATCGGTCAAGATGGTCACGTGCCCCATCTTCCGTTTATGCTTCGCTTCGTCTTTTCCGTATAGATGGATCGACCAATTCGGGTAGCGCGCTATTTTCGTAGTCAGCGGCGCAACATGCTCACCGAGCACATTGACCATCACCGTGTCCGACCAAAGCCTTGGCTCTCTTAGCGGCCAGCCGCAGATTGCTCGGATGTGTTGATGAAACTGCGAGATATTGGTTCCTTCTATAGAATAGTGCCCTGAGTTGTGCGGGCGCGGCGCCAATTCATTGACCAGGATTTCATCATCTTCCAGCACGAACATCTCGACGGCCAAAGTTCCGACCACGTCCAGATGGCCCGCAATTTTTTCAGCGGCTTCCCGCGCCTTGCTGATTGTTGCATCCGCTACTCTAGCCGGCACAATTGTTTCGTGCAAAATGTGATGCTTATGGATGTTCTCGCCAATCGGCAAAATTGCCGATTCACCATGCACATTGCGCTGAATAATCACCGAAATCTCTTTCGTGAAATGGACAAACGCTTCTGCTACACAAGCGCCGTTCGCAAACAGCGGTTCCGCAAGCGGCAACTCCTCAGCAGAAGAAATTGTCTGCTGGCCTTTGCCATCGTATCCGCCAGTAGCTGTTTTTACAACAAACGGATAAGCCAATTGTCCGCTCTTCTCGACCAGCTCCGCGTAATTTTCAGCCGTGATGTAATCCGCAATCGGAACGCCAGCAGCTTTGATTGCCTGCTTTTCAAAAATCCGGTTTTGTGTAATGCGGATCAATTCGGCGCCTTGCGGAATATAAGCAAGCTCCATCAATTTTTCCAATGCGTTGGCATCGATATTTTCGAATTCGTACGTAATGACATCACTTGCCTCCGCCAATTCTTCAAGCGCTTGAAAATCATTAAAAGGAGCGACGATTTCGATATCCGCAACTTGCCCGGTAGGTGAATCCATCGCCGGATCAAGCACCGCAATTTTAAAACCTGCTTCCTTTGCGGCTAGCGCCATCATGCGCCCTAATTGACCGCCGCCGATAATGCCGATTGTCTGCCCTGGCAGGATCGTTTTCGTCATAGGAGATCACCTGTGCTTTTCAGGACTTCATCGTGCGTCCGGTCTCTTCGATCTTGAAGCGCTTTCGCAGCTTCAGCATCTACTGTGCCTAGAATCTGCGCCGCCAGCAACCCGGCGTTTATCGCTCCCGCTTTTCCGATTGCTACAGTAGCAACCGGCACACCGCCTGGCATTTGGACGATCGACAGCAGCGAATCCAGACCGTTTAAAGCCTTCGACTGGACCGGCACGCCAATTACCGGCAATGTTGTTTTAGCGGCGACCATTCCTGGCAGGTGAGCAGCTCCGCCTGCCCCCGCAATAATCACATGCAACCCGCGAGCTCTTGCTTCTTCCGCATAGGAAAACATTAAATCCGGTGTCCGATGGGCCGAAATCACCTTTTTCTCGTAACTGATACGCAATTCATCCAATACATCGCATGCATGTTTCATTGTTTCCCAATCGCTTGAACTTCCCATAATGACGCCGATTCGCGGATTCATATAAATACCTCTCCTTTAAACAGATAAAAGCCCTCAAATAAACTGCTCACATTACGTGAAAAGCAGTTTACTTAAGGGCTTGTTGATTATGAACGAATTTAAAAATGATGGCATTAAACGCACATCCTTCGCCAAGTCTCCGTAAGTTGCTTTCCCGCATAGTCCAGACATTCCGGTGTCCTGGTAGAAACGCAAAGGCCAATCCCTCTGCATATATGGGGTATCCTCAATAATCATAACAAGATAACTGAAACGAGTCAATCCTAAAGTCGAACGATAACTTAAAGTTATTTTAAATCGTTCGGTTTTTTCTATTGTATTTTGCTATTCTGTTATTCTTGATCCTTTAAACTTAACAATTTGCCTAATTGGAACTGGTTTTCCATTGATTTCCGCGAAAAGAGGTTCTTCTTTGCGGCCAACTGCAGCGTAGCCCTGTTCCTTCATCCGCTCGAGGCAGTCAGTAATCGTTTCGTCCTCGCGGAGCTCGAACCACACAGTCTTTTTAGTCATTTGAATAACTTCCCTTTCCGTATCGACTTGACCCAGAAACCACCGTGAATATTTTTCGGTTCATACGACATCATGAACGCTTTAGAATCAATTTCTTTGATGGTGTCGTATAGTCTTGTCTCCATCTTTCGCGGCGTGAGGATTTGCATGGTCTGACGGCCGCCGTCCCTGCCTGTGGCCTCCCAGTTGGTAACGCCATAGCCTTTTTCACGTAACGTATTGGATAAGAAATTGCTTTCTCCCATTGTTGTGACATTGACCATTATATAGCCCAACGCCATTTTCTCCTCTATCTTCGAGCCCACGATTACGCCTGAACCATAGCCTAGCGCGTAAGCGACCAGATTTTGCATCTGGTCCAGGTTATCCAGCACCAACCCTAAACCGACGATATAAATGACCGTTTCAAACATGCTTATAAATGCTGCAAAATACCGATGGCCTTTTAAGGTAAGAATTATGCGGATTGTTGAAATTGAAACGTACACGACATTTATCATAAAGATGATAAAGATCATCAGCCATGGGTTGAAATCCAATTGCTTCATCCTTTCTAAATACATATTAAAGATTTATGTTTCATACTATTAGAAAATATTCCCGAATGCAAGACAGAAATTCAGAATTTCCCTTTTTCACAAAAGACTTAATGTTTTTGTAATAAAGGAAATTAATGAAGTGCTTGTTGCAACTACTAGCTTTTCCACAGTATTTTACTGACCTGGATGAAAATCCAATAATTTAGAAGTTTTGTTTTGTTGTTCTGCGTCTGCGATTCAGGTGAAGGGAATGTGTTCTCTGACTGTTGAAGGCTTCATTTATGCGTTGAAATCGAGTTACGAATAATCTTTATGATCAGCGGTTCGTTACGTACTTCGTGATCCGGATTATTTCCGCACGCACAAAAAAACCGCTGCCAGTTAAGGCAACGGTTTTCTTTTCATAGACCAGCGACGTCCTACTCTCACAGGGGGAGACCCCCAACTACCCTCGGCGCAAAAGAGCTTAACTTCCGTGTTCGGGATGGGAACGGGTGTGGCCTCTCTGCCATCATCACTGGACTATTTTTCATTGAGTGCTTGCGCCCTCAAAACTGGATACACGACATTGAAACGAAACGGGCAATCCGTG
>DATISS010000015.1:0-4618 GCA_035468565.1 Planococcus sp. (in: firmicutes) | reverse complement strand
ACTTTTTCTGCTTCAAAATCTGTATTTTAATCTGACTACTCCACCTATTATTCCATCCTAATAACAGCAGGTTAAAAAGAAGTTAAAATCACATAATATATTAATGCTAAAAAGAACTGAAAAAGCAGCCATCTTAAATTTTCGAAAATGGCTGCTTTTTCATAGACATTTCATTGTCAAATCGATTAGAATTTGAAAAGGAACTCTGTTACAGCAACACAAAAAAACTCCCGCACCAATTTTCGGTGTGAGAGTCAACTTTCATTTATTTCACCAACAAGCCACGTGCTTCTCTGAACTCGGTGATGTGTTTATCGATGATACGGCCGTTTTCAATGACAACCGCTCCTTTGACCATGTCGGACCAATTGCCTTCCGTCATGTCATCGAGCATGCTCCAGAAGCCTTCGCTCAATACTTTAGTCACTGTGTGCGGGAACATCGCCGGCGTGTTGTCCACTGTGTAATGGATGACGCCGTCTACCGTGTAAACCGGATTATCGATCGTCGACGGGCGTGACGTTTCGATTTCCAGTTCCGGGTCACAGCTGACATCGATGATCATCGCGCCTTTTTTCAGGCGCTTCAAGTCTTCTTTATAGATGATGCGGTCTGTGCGCTTCGTGTCCCACATGACGCAGTTCACGAGTACATCGTATTCCGTCATTTTTTCGCGGAACAGCGATTCGAGCTTGCGCCCGTAAACATTGACGTCCGCGCCGAGTCCGTGAAGGATGCGGATCGCGCCTTTGGCGGTATGGCCGTTGCCAAGGATCGCCACTTTCGTTTCATATGGCATTTTGCCGGCATACTGGTACGCTTGAAGAACAGCCGCTTCGCCCGCAACTTCGCGGTTGCGGTAAAAGATATAGCGTCCGCCTTCGAACATTTCTTCCCACGCGATGACCGTGTGGTTGCCTGCTAGCACCGCGTCAGTGAAACGGATGTCCTGAACAGCGTGCGCCCAGCCGATCAATAGCTTGCCGTTTGGAATTTGATCGAAATAATCGGCGTCGCCAAGCTTCACGTCGACGATTGCTTCGCATTCCAATGCGCGTTCGCGCGATACTATATGCACGCCGTGCGCTGCATATTCTTCGTCCGCTATGCCCAATGCTTCGCCGTAGCCCTGCTCAAAATACAGGCGCTCGGGGAACTTGATGCCCGACATATCCTTCGGCAAAATCGCCCGGCGCTTTTCGTTGTTTTTATGACTGATGACAAATCCTAATGTGTAAATAATAAACCCTCCGCTTCAACTTAACTCGTACAGACGGCAGCTACGGCAATATACGCCGCTGCGGGAAACACGCCTCTCTCCAAATCATACCATGACCGGTGAAAATCGTGCGGATTTAGTTATTATTTATTGAAATCACGGATTTTCGGTGTTTATGATCTTTCAATTGAATGAGAAACCGAGCGGCGCTGTTTGCCCTTCCGGAGGAGCAATTCCTTCAAAGCCAGGCGCACCTTCCACCGCGTCGCATAGTTTGGCGTAAGCTTCCTGGTTCCAAATTTTCCGGCCAGCCCAGGATTCGAAGCGGGTGTTGCGGCTGAACTGCTTCTTGAAAGTGAACTCTTCACCGCCTCCAAGATGGATAAACGACGCGCCGTGCTGTTTGCCCCAACTTGTCAAACCGTATTGCAGCACATGCTCCGGCGATAGATGGCCGAATTCCGGCAGCGCTATGGTCCCCTCCAACTGCAGCACCCCGCCGCTAAAACGGCTCAGCGACAAGGCGATGGTGCGTTCTCTGTACACTGCTTCCGTGATGACAAGATGCGGACCCAGCTTTTCGATGTACTCGGTGAGCAGGCGCCCGTCCATGCTGCCCTGCGGGTTTTGATGCGCTGCAATCGACAAATACAGTTCGGCGAAGTGGTCCGCATTGGCGGGATGTGCCGTCACACGGTAATCGACGCCATTTTCAAGCGCTTTGAACAGCATGTTTTTGCATCCCGCCGTAAATTCGTCGCATATTGGATTTTTGACGCGGAGGTCGATTGCCGCCGTTTCGCCGATAAATTCCGTTTCGTAGCAGCCAGCAAAATCAGCGGCATTGCCGAGCACTGGATGAAAACGCACGCTTTCGCTGATGATGTCCTGCTCCAGGCAGTATTTACGGAACGCGCGCTCAAACGCCGCCACAAGTTCCCAGCGCCGCCCTTCCTTGCACGACAAAATAACAGGTCCGCCATAAGCGCAAGGCGTCACCGCTTCAAAATACGTCCCCCCATAGATGGCGAACGGTATCTCCCGCTTGAGGAAGACGCTGCGGACTGCGCCCACTTCGTTATAGAATTCATAGACGGCGCATTCGCCGCCGCCCCTTGTTTTAACTAGCTGCCCATAGCCTTGGGCAAATTGTAGATCGTCCATTGCCATAACCCCTTTTCATGGATGAAATAGAGAGCTTGCCGCTTTGGAATCACTTTTCGCATCCTGTCCGTCCCTTAATTCCATCATAATGAGTTAAGGTTAAATCCAAGTTAAATTGGAAATGGAATTCCTTTTAAGGGTTTTATTCGTTGGCTGGAGGGTTAATGCGGTCGATGGAAGGGTATCTACTATAAAGGTAAACTTAACTGAAAAAGGGGATATGCTGAATGGAATATGCAACGTTGAACAATGGATTGAAGATGCCGCAGCTTGGCTACGGGGTTTGGCAAGTGCCGGACAACGAAGCGGCCGATGCGGTGGCAGAAGCGTTGAAAGTCGGCTACCGGTCGATCGACACCGCCATGATCTACAAAAACGAACAAGGTGTCGGGCAAGCGTTGAAGGAATCTTCCGTGCCGCGCGAAGAACTTTTCATCACGACGAAAGTGTGGAACAGCGACCAAGGATACGACAGCACATTGCGCGCGTTCGAGGAAAGCCTGGAACGTTTAGGACTCGACTATGTGGACTTATACTTGATCCACTGGCCTACTCCTGACTTCGGCCAATACGTCGATACATATAAAGCGCTTGAAAAGCTTTATAAAGACGGCAAAGTCAAAGCAATCGGCGTCTGCAATTTTGAAATCGAGCATCTCGAGCGCTTGCTTGAGGAATGTAGTGTGCCGCCTGTGTTGAACCAAGTCGAATGCCATCCATACCTGGCACAGACCGAGCTCAAGGAATTCTGCGCGGAGCACGATATTTTCGTGGAAGCGTGGAGCCCGCTTGACCAAGGCGGCGAAGTGCTGCAGGACCAAACGGTGATTGACATTGCCGCTTCACACAGCAAGTCACCGGCACAAGTCGTGCTGCGCTGGCATTTGCAGAACGGCACCATCGCGATTCCGAAATCCGTCACGCCATCCCGCATCGCGGAAAACTTCCAGCTCTTCGATTTCGAGCTGTCGGCGGACGACATGGACAAGATCCATGCATTGAACAAAGACCGCCGCAAAGGCGCGCATCCAAACGAAATGAACGTACGCTAATAAAATCATACGCAAAAGCCCATTCCGCAATTGGAATGGGCTTTTGCGTATGATGAGAAACTCTCGACACTCCCTTTTTCGCTGATTGAAACGAGCAACCATTGGAGAGGGCAAGCGTCTTCCACGTTAACCGGTGTTTCAGGCGATTCAACCCGTGCTAACGAGCGGTCAACCGGTGTTGTCGGAAAGTTATCTTGTGTTCGTGGACACTTAACCCGTGTTGCTCAAAGTTTAATCTGTATAAGCAAAAAAACAGCTGCATCATTGAATATCTGGAAGCTCTGGGGTCTTGAGAAAGTGTATTTCTCATGTACCGAGATAAAAGAAACGGTCTATCTAAGTTTCTCCACCCTCTGAAAAGCCCATTCCGCAATTGGAATGGGCTTTCGTTTGGCCTCCGGAAGTTACAGCACCAGCAGCAAGATCGGAATCGTCACGATGCTCGCAATCGTGCTGACGAACATCGCGCTCGATACCAAGTCCGGATTCATATTGAATTTGATGGCCAACAGCGTCGTCGTTGCAGCGGTTGGCGTCGCAGCCGCCACTAGCAGAACCTTTGCTTCCAACGTATCTGCGGGATATAAAAGCTGCAGCAGCACGAACGCCAACGCCGGAAACGCAACCAGCTTGAACAGCACCGCCGTACCGATAAACGTGATTACGTTCTTCAGCTGGATTGACGCCAGCGTAATGCCGAGAAGCGTCAGCATCGTCGGAATCGACGCCTGACCAAGCAAACCCGTTGCGCTCTCAATCGCCGCCGGCACAGGGATGCCCGTGATTTTCAATAGCAATGCCAAGAGAATGGCGATAAAGCCCGGCATCCGCACGACCGTCAGGAAAATGTCCTTTTTCGGCGTTTGGCGATGGTTCGACGCGTAGAACACCCCCGCCGAGTTCATCAAAAAGGATTGCATGACAAGGTAGATGATGCCGATCGCCACACCGGCCTCGCCGAACGCGAACAGGATGATCGGCAGCCCGTAATTCCCCGCATTCGGAAAACCGCTCGCCAACATCAGCGTATTTTGATAGGTTTGATCCCATTTGAAAAGCTTGCCCGCCATCCATACAAACCCAGCAAACATTAAAAAAAGCGTAAACGAAAAGACCACAATCCGGCCCAAATCATCCATGTCCATCTCGGAAGTCGAAACCGAGTAAAAGAACAGCGCGGGGC
>DATISS010000014.1:0-21618 GCA_035468565.1 Planococcus sp. (in: firmicutes) | reverse complement strand
ACGCCGATTTGAATTCGGGATGGTTGAGGTCAATGTAAAACGAGTCAAGCTGTTCCGGAATAAGCATTCCTTTATAGACAATCGTACCCGCTGACAAGCTACTGAAATAGACATCGCTGTAATCAGGGTTTCCTCCCATTTCCATTTCGATGCGCTTCCGGATAACGTATAGCTTTCGTTCCAGTGCCAGGCGGTCTTCCAGCTCGTCAGCCGCTGCGATAAACACTTGGCGGATGACCGGCTTTGTCTTGGCGGCTACTTTTCCGACGAACGAATCGTTTACCGGTACAGGGCGCCAGCCCAGGCATTCCTGCCCTTCTTCTTCAATGATGCGCTTGACGACATCTTTCGTCTGCATGCGCAAATCGTAATCCTGCGGCATAAAAATCATGCCGATGCCATATCGGCCTTCAGCCGGCAGGGCGATTCCTTCTTTTTCGCATTGTTTATGGAAGAAACGGTGGGGAATCTGCGTCAGGATACCGGCTCCATCGCCAGTGCTGGTGTCAGAAGACTGTCCTCCGCGGTGTTCGAGGTTACAAAGAATATTGATGGCATTTTGAACAATCGAATGCGATTTTTCTCCGTTGATATTCGCAATCATGCCGATACCGCAGGCTTCATGTTCTTGATCCGGGTGATAAAGTCCTTGTGCGGCTGGATACTCTTTCTTTCTCATCAAATCGCCTCCTTCAACACAGTAGAGTGTCATAATATCAGAATATTATAGCATGTTTATTGAATATATATACGGTTTTATCAAATAAAATTAACGTCAGAATAATGAAAACGGTTTCATTAAAAGGCTATGCATCGATGTATTCACAGCAAAGTCCCGTTTTAAAGCCATCTATACAATAATGATTATGCATAAAAAACTAAACTCCTCATTATATAAGTCGGACTAATATTTGATACTTATCGATATGAAGCAAAACAGCTACGCTTGCCGCAGCGTCTCCGCTATTTTGCTTCATATCGAGAAATTTCTTAGCGACGGCGCGTCAAGGGGCCAGGCAAGGAAATGGTCCAAATTCCATTTGGCCATTTCCTTTGCTTCGAAGCTAGCGCAGCGATGCAGAAACAATCGTCTTTGCTCTGCCCAAAGCGTCCGAAGCGGTGTATAAATCTTAAATTCTTTTTTCAACATATATTTAAATGAAATAAAAAAGCCGCCGAGAATTTCCCGGCAGCTTGATAATATAATTATTCGGCATCCTTAAAATCATGGATAGCGGTTAAGAACGCTTCTCCGTACTTCTCCAGCTTGCTCGTTCCGACACCGTTGACTTCAAGAAACTCTTCCTCAGTCTTCGGCCTTCTGGAGCACATATCCTGGAGCGTCTTATCAGAAAAAATAACAAAAGGCGGCACACCCGCATCATCCGCGAGTTTTTTGCGGATGATACGCAGCTCCTCGAACAATGGATCATTTTGAGTGATCTGCTTGGTAGCCACTGCGCCTTTGCGCAGAACCCGCCGCTTGCCGAGCAACACATCCCGCCCGCCGTCCGGCACATAAATCGTCGGGAATGAGCCTTGTTCGACAGCAAGCAATTCCTGGGAAATCATGAACTCGATCAAGTTGGATACTTCTTTCGCATTGTGATGCTTTAAAATGCCGTACGTCGACAATTTATCAAATCCGAAATCGAGCACTTTTTTGTTGCGGGAACCCGTCAATACTTGCGCCGTCATCATTTTGCCGAATTTTTGGCCCATGCGGACGACACACGACAACACCATCTGGACATCCATCGTCACATCGAGGCTCTCGCGCTCATCACTGCAGCTGCTGCAATGCCCGCAAGGTTCTGCCCCTGTGTCGCCAAAATAAAAGATGATGAATTGCTGGAGGCAATTTTCGGTGTGGCAATAATCGACCATGCCCTGCAATTTAGCCAACTCTCCCGGAATCCGCCCGGGATCTTGCGCCTGGTCTATCAGGAATCGCTGTGTTTGAACATCCTGCGAAGCGTAGAGGACGATGCATTCACTCGGAAGCCCGTCCCGCCCGGCACGACCCGCCTCCTGGTAATAGCTCTCCATATTTTTCGGCAATTGGTAATGGATGACATAACGGATATTGGATTTATCGATGCCCATTCCAAATGCGTTAGTGGCCACCATGACCGTCACTTCATCATTCAAAAACCGCTCCTGGCCGCTTTTTCGCTCCTGGTCCGGCATGCCCGCGTGATATTTAGCGGCTTTTACGCCTTTTTTGATCAGCATTTCATAAACGGAATCGACTGTCTTGCGTGTCGCCGCATAAATGATGCCCGCTTCTTTTTCGTTTTTCTGCACGTACTCTTTCACGTAGCGGTCACGGTCTTGTCCGCGGATGACGGAAAACGACAAGTTTGCGCGTTCAAATCCAGTCATGACCGAATTTTCCTCTTCAATATCAAGTATGCGGCAAATATCTTCCCGTACCTGCGGCGTGGCAGTTGCCGTAAGGGCCAGCACGGTCGGGTTATTGGGGAACAGCCCGGCCATGCGGCTGATCAACCGGTAACTGGGACGGAAATCGTGGCCCCATTGCGAAATACAATGCGCTTCATCGACCGCTATCAGCGGTACTTTCACGCCTTGCAGCTCATTCAGGAACATTTCCGAATCCAGCCGTTCCGGCGCGATGTACAATAATTTGATTGCTCCGCGCTGGACATCGTACAAAGTTTCCCTCACCTCTTCAAAACCCAGTGAACTGTTTATATAGGCCGCAGGAATGCCGGCTGCAAGCAACGCATCCACCTGGTCTTTCATTAAAGAAATCAGCGGCGATACGACAATCGTCGTCCCTTCCATGACCAAAGCGGGAATCTGGTAGCACATCGATTTCCCGCCGCCTGTCGGCATGACGCAGATTGTGTTTTTCCCGTCGAAAACCTGTGAAATCGCCTGTTCCTGTCCAGTCCGGAATGTCTCATAGCCAAAATGCGTCTGCAGTAATTTCCTTGCTTCTTCCAACACAATAAAACACTCCTAAAACTCGTCTCGTATTTAACAGCTTATCACATTCAAGGGGGTTTTTTCTCTTTCCGAAATCACAGAAAACGCCTTGCAGCAAAAAACTGTTCCTTCAGCCTAAGCTTTTGGAACAGTTTCCCGAATTCCCGGATTTAAATTTCCATACCCCCTCATTTCTTTTATTTTTTCATCCACTGAAGAAGACATTAAACACAAAATGGAAAAACCAAAAAAACGGATTTTCCAATCCGCTCTCCCTTTAGCCTTTTATTAAGTTCCTTCTATAATAGTATCTCTATTTTAATGTCCCCATTCCTGAAGACTGAAATGCCCTGCAAAGCCCGCGTATCTGGCTAAGCCATTGTGCAGCTCCGTTTCATTTTTTGCCAACATGCGTTCTCTTGTTTTTTTGCGTTTGAACCGGCTTCCATATGCTTGCTGCGCCGCTTCATTGCGGCTGGCGAGCTCTTTGAATTCCACTGCGACGTCTTCTTCGGGATCACTCAGCAAAGAAGCCAGCATCCCGGCCTTGCGATACAGTTCCGTTGAGTCGTATTGGCCACGGCGTTCATATAACAAGCCAGCTACAATGCTGCTCGGCAGACTCTGATCGACGCCTTTTGCCAGGTCCGTCAGAAGTTCAAGCATGACACGGCGATTGCTCGCCAGCGACAAAACGTAAAAAACATGCGGAATCTCTTCCACTGGAGCAGCCATAATGTAAAGGTCGATTTCCCGAATCAGCTCGGCAGGTTGGATCAAATCAATTAAAATAGCCAAACGGTATGTCTCGTATAATATATATCTGTCCACATGGAATCGCCTGCCTTACGGAAAAATGGATTTGCAGATTTACACCGCCACATCAATTATTGGAAAAAATGACAGCAGCCGTTATCTGAATAGTATTGTAGTACGATTATATCATTATTCTGAATATTTAATTATTAATAATAAATATTTCCTTATCTTAAAATGCCTAATATTAACAAAAAGTCCACTCGTTAGAGAATGGACTTTTTGAATACTTTTGTAAAATAATGGTTTTTGAACTTAATTAGCGGCTCCATAGCTTCCCATGCGGCGTTTCACTTGGATGTATGAGGCTGCTTCCGCAATTTCGTTCTGATCCAACGGTTTGTTGTCGAGCATTAAATTATAATCACCTATAGTTGAAGCGTTCTGTAGGTCTAAATCAACAACTTTTTCAGTACGGTCCAATAATCCGTCAACAGAAACGTCGAAGAAATCAGCTAAACGCGTTAAATGGCTTACTGTAATTTGTTTCTTTCCGCTCTCATAGGCCCAAACCGCACTTTTAGCAAATCCGACTTTTTCCGCCAACTGCTCCGGAGACATTTTTTTCTCTTCACGCAGGTCTTTGATTTTTTTGCCCAAATCGTTCATTATTTTCCTTCTCCTTATAAAATAGAATTCTAACTATTTAAAATATACAGTATCTTATTGCATTATACAATATATTTCTATAGCTTTTTGATAAATTTGTGTACATTTGTTGACCTTTTTCGACAATTTTCGCGAATATTACTAATAAATGGTTGTTATGGCACATAAATACTTACTATAATTTCATACTTCCTTCGTTTGCTGAAGATTTCTCATTTCCAATAAGCTTTAAGAAAACTTGCATTGTTTTCATTCTATTTATTATTCTGATAAAACTTTTAAACAGTATATGTTAATTAGCCTTACAAAAAACCCTTCTTTTAGTGCCTATTTTACTAATTTTTAAGTTTTTTTTGATTTTCAAACTTAAAGAAAGTATTATATTAGCATACGTAAAAAGGAGGTAGTAAGATGTCTGACAAATACAGTCGCCAAGACATCGTAAACACTGTGCCGCAAAAAGGGTTTTTTGGCCATCCTAAAGCATTGTTTACTTTATTCTTTACAGAATTTTGGGAGCGCTTTTCATATTACGGCATGAGAGCTATCCTGGTGTTTTACATGTACTACGAACTTTCAGAAGGTGGGCTGGGGCTGGACCAAACAACTGCCCTTTCCATCATGTCCATTTACGGATCTCTTGTTTATATGTCTGGAGTAATCGGCGGTTGGCTGGCCGATAGAATATTCGGCACATCGAAAGCCGTCTTTTACGGCGGAATACTCATCATGTTCGGGCACATCGCCTTGGCCATTCCAGGCAGTCTGCCTCTATTCTTCGTGTCAATGGTGCTGATCGTCCTCGGTACTGGTTTATTGAAGCCGAACGTTTCGAGTGTTGTCGGTGAAATTTACGCCGAAAACGATAACCGCCGCGACGCCGGATTCAGTATCTTCTATATGGGAATCAATATGGGTGCATTCATCGCGCCGTTAATCGTCGGTACAGTCGGCATGAACATCAGCTTCCATTTGGGCTTCAGTATCGCCGCTGTCGGCATGTTCCTTGGCCTCCTCGTGTTCATGTTGACGAAAAAGAAAAACCTCGGTTTGGCTGGAACAATGGTGGCGAACCCGCTGTCTCCTTCCGAAAAATCAAGAACCATCAAAGTGTTCTCAATCGGCACCATCGCCATTGCAGCCATTGTCTATTTCGGGCTGCAACTCGGCTTCTTGACGTTCAACAGCTTTATCGCAACAGTCGGTATCCTTGGCGTCCTGTTGCCAACCGCATATTTTGTGGTCATGTACCGCAGCAGCAAAACGACGGAAGTCGAACGTTCGCGCATCCTGGCTTACATTCCGTTGTTTATCGCATCGGTCATGTTCTGGGCAATCCAGGAGCAAGGGTCGACCATTCTGGCAGCATATGCCGATACACGCACGGACCTTGAATTTGCAGGCATCACTATCTCCCCTGCATGGTTCCAGTCATTGAACCCGCTGTTCATCATTTTGCTGGCTCCAGTATTCGCATGGATGTGGGTTAAACTGGGCAACCGCCAGCCTTCCATTCCAAAGAAGTTTTCACTCGGCCTGCTGTTTGCCGGGATTTCGTTCCTGGTCATCCTGCTGCCTGCATACTTTGGCGGACCTGATACACTAGTGAACCCGTTATGGCTTGTACTGAGCTATCTAATCATCGTGTTAGGCGAACTCGCCTTGTCGCCGGTCGGGTTGTCAGCAACCACCAAACTCGCCCCTGCCGCTTTCTCAGCGCAGACGATGAGCCTTTGGTTCTTGTCAAACGCCGCCGCGCAGGCAATCAACGCGCAGCTCGTGAAATTCTACTCGGCTGAAAACGAAATGATGTACTTCGGCTTGATCGGCGGAGCATCCATCATCCTGAGTATCATCCTGTTCCTATTAGCTCCAACCATCCAGCGCTATATGAGAGGCGTAAGATAAATAAATACAACAAAAGGTCTGAAGCATTTTTGCTTCAGGCCTTTTTTCGCGGTTAAACTTCCTTGATGATCAGCCCCATCTGGCGGGCGAATGCCATCGCCTGCTCCGGCGACACTTCACAGCCAGCTAGTTTATCGACGGTGACTTGGATGTTTTCAAATGAGTTGCTGCTGAGGTCGATGCCTTTCAGGCTCGCTTCAACGAAATTGATGTCGTTCATCTCGCATTTGTCGAATTCGGTGTGCTTTAATTCCGCTTCGTAAAAATCCGCATAGCGCAGGCTCGAAGATTCGAAACGCGCCGTATTGCATAGCGAAAAGCCGAATGTCGCGTAATTGAGCACGCAATCCTGGAACAAAGTATGGCGGATACCGGCTTCAGCGAAATTCGTGCCGACAAGCTTGGAATTGTGGAACTCCGTCCGATGAAAGACGCAGCGGCTGAAATCCGCGTTCGACAAATCGCAATTGATGAACAGCACGTCGATAAATTCGCTGCGTGGCCAGGCCGCTTCGAGAAAATTGACGTTCTCGAATATCACTTTATCGACACGCAGCCCTTCTTCCGGTTCGATGTCGATGGCTTCGTGCACAATTTTGCAATTGCTTATGTAATGGTCATCCAAAGCGGAGGCAAACGACATGGTTTCCATATCATTTGAGACTGTCGGCATGAGGCGCTTGGCTTTTTTCATCATTGATTCCCCCCTTGAATAAATAAAGGCCGCTTTCCATTTGGAAGCGGCCGTTTTGCTATAGGCACTTTATCCGACTGTCGGAGTTTTATCAATACAGGACCGGACGACCATCGGGTCCACGATGTGGTCATCTTCCACTTCCACTTGGTAAAGCTTGTTGTTGTGCATAAACTTGAAAATTCCATTATTGAAATCAGTTCCGATTTCTTTGAAGAAGATTCCTTCATACTGGCATTCTTTTGTTTGGGTGAAACTGATTTTGTAAGTGTCGGCATCCTTCACTAAATAGCAGCGGACTCCTTTTTCAAATTCTTCATGGCCACTGCCTTTGACTGATCGTTCGACTGAAACAACGTGGAAATCTGCAAAAGGGATTTCCCGCAGCAGCGAATTCAGGAATGAGCCTTTCGTGATTTCCTCCCAGCGGCTTCTCGCCGTCTGGCCAATGATGATTTGGGTAATGTTTAAATCATGCGAAACTTCCTTAATGACTTTAGCGGAGGGGCGGCTTTCATTATCTCGGATGATAAAGTCTTCAGCCCCGTATTCTTCAGCCAGTTCTTTCCAGCGTTCAACATAAGCTGATTTTTCAGTATCAAATTCTTCGAAAGCCAGCGCATCAACCGTCAGTATATACAACGGGCAATCCAACATACTCGCCAGCTTGTTTCCGCGGTTGATCAGGCGCTCGCCATTCGGCCCGTAAAATACGCAGACCAAAATGCTTTCATCCATACGTCCTCTGATTTTTTTCATCTTTTCACACCCCTCCAAGGTTTTTTCTGTACGATTTTTCTGCACAATCCGTAAATTCAAAACTATGACATTGTACTGCGTATTCCATTAAAAATCAAGACATGCCCTTGCTTATCTGTACCATAACCGAGTTCACAAGTGAAAACAAGCTATTATTCCTGTATAATTTATGCTATATGCCCACAGCCTATACCATCATCCATTCCGCTCCGGCCTCTGTTTCGGCCTTTTTTATTTTCCCGTTCCTAATCCCAACTTCAGGAGGTTTTGCAATGCATTTTCTTATTTTAGCCATTTTGATCCCTTTTCTCGCAGCCGCTTGCATCCCATTTATACATAGGCGCATCGGCCTGATTAACATCGGCTGGCTCGTCCTTGCCGTTCCTTTGGCTCTTTTCATCGTTTTTGTTTTTCAGATTCCCGTCATTTCTTCCGGAGACACCATTTCCGCATCCATCGAGTGGATTCCTTCCCTCGGCATCAACTTTTCAATTTTTGCAGACGGCCTCAGCTTGATTCTAGCTTTGCTGATTACCGGCATGGGAACCTTAGTTATTCTCTATTCCATCTACTACCTATCTCCAAGGGATTCACTTCCGCATTTTTACGCTTACTTGCTCTTGTTTATGGGAGCGATGCTGGGCGTTGTCCTCACTGATAACTTATTGGTCCTGTATGTTTTCTGGGAACTGACCAGCATTTCCTCGTTCCTATTGATCGCTTTTTGGTATCACCGGAAAAATTCCCGTGTCGGTGCCCAAAAATCTTTGCTGATCACTGTTTTCGGCGGCTTCGGCATGCTAGCGGGCTTCTTGATGCTGCATTCCATGACCGGCTCCTACAGCATCCGCGAAATCATATCCGTCATCGGACAGTACACAGACCACAGCTTATATTATCCGGCGTTATTCCTGGTGCTTCTTGGGGCATTCACGAAATCGGCCCAATTCCCTTTCCATATTTGGCTGCCTGATGCCATGGAAGCTCCGACTCCCGTCAGTGCCTATCTCCATTCGGCCACCATGGTCAAGGCAGGCATTTACCTGGTCGCCCGCTTCACACCGATTTTTGGCGGCACCGCTTCTTGGTTTTGGACGGTTACATTGGTAGGGCTCGTCACTTTGTTCTGGGGAGCATTCTGCGCTGTCCGCCAAACCGATTTGAAGGCGTTGCTTGCCTATTCGACCGTCAGCCAGCTCGGCCTGATCATGAGCCTGTTCGGTATGGGATCGGCTGCTCTGCATTTCGGTGCCGAACCTGAAGGCGCAATTTATGGGCTGGCCACGTTTGCCGCTCTTTTCCACTTGGTCAATCATTCCACCTTTAAAGGGGCGTTATTCATGGTGGTCGGCATTATCGATCATCAGGTGGGGACACGTGATATCCGGCGCCTCGGCGGACTTATCGCATTCCTCCCAGTCACTCTTACGTTCGCGGTTATCGGCAGTTTTTCCATGGCCGGTTTGCCGTTGTTCAACGGTTTCCTGAGCAAAGAGATGTTTTTCACAGCTTCTATCAATGCGGCTGGCCTTCCGCTGTTTTCCGCTGTTTCATGGGGCTGGATTATTCCAGTTGTCGCCTGGACAGCGAGCGTATTGACCTTCGCTTACTCCATGATTCTCGTGTTCCAGACGTTTTTCGGCAATTACCACCCGAAAAAACTCGATAAGAAACCGAAAGAAGCTCCTTTGGGCATGCTGATTTCACCTGCAATCCTCTCCATCTTGATCATCGGTATTTTTTTCGCGCCGAACTTGCTTGGAGACCATTTGTTGAAACCGGCAATGGCCACTTTGCTACCGGGTGTGGTTGGCGCAGCCCCTCACATCTCAGCCTGGCATGGCATAAACACGGAGCTGCTGATGACACTGGGAGTTTTTGCTGTCGGTGCCGTCTTGTATGCGTTCTTGCGCCAATGGAAAAAAATCTATGGCATCCTGCCTGAGAATTGGGCGTTTAATGTTTTATACACTAATTTCCTTAGCGGCCTTGAACGAAAATCGTCACAAATCACTTCTTCTTATATGACCGGGCATTTGCCGCATTATTTCACTTATATTTTTATGTTCTTCATTATAGCGGCTGGCGGGTCATTGCTCTTATCGGGAGGATTAACATTCGACTTTGCAAACGATGCGCCGCTTCCAGCTTACGAAGTGCTGCTGGCAATTGTCATGATGATTGCCGCTGTCGCCATTCTTTTTGCCAAATCACGGCTGACTGCCATCCTGCTGAACGGCGTTCTCGGCTATTCCATCGCGATTTTCTTCGTGCTGTTCCGAGCGCCGGATTTGGCCCTTACCCAATTGGTCATTGAAACAGTGACCACCGCATTATTCCTATTGAGCTTTTACCATCTGCCGGAATGGCAAAAGGAAAAGTCGTCTAAAAAAACAAAAATCCGCAATGCGGTTATCGCCATTTCCGGTGGGTTGACCATCACGCTCATTGCCCTATCCGTGAATGGGACCCGGCTGTTCGATTCAATTTCGAGCTATTACGAAAACTCATATGAACTCACGGGCGGTAAAAACATCGTCAACGCCATTCTAGGCGATTTCCGCGCTTTTGATACATTGCTCGAATCGCTCGTCCTTTTTATCGCCGGCCTCGGCGTCTATACGCTGATCCGACTTAAAGGCGGAAAGGAGACCCGTAAAAATGGAGATCAATGACGTTATTTTAAAAACGGTCGCCAAAGCGGTCGTGCTGATTATTTTTACCTTCGGCATTTATCTATTGCTGTCCGGACACAATGAACCCGGAGGCGGTTTTATCGGCGGTCTCGTCTTGGCATCAGCTTTCGTGTTGATGTTCCTTTCCTATGATTCCGAAACGGTGAGCGACGCCATTCCGATCGATTTCAATAAACTATCGGCGTTCGGCGTCTTGTTGGCTCTTTCAAGCGCCATCATTCCGATGTTTTTCGGTCAAGCTTTCCTGAACCAGTCTTTCGGCTATTTCGACTTGCCTATATACGGCAAAACTGAACTGGCGACGGTGACTATCTTTGAGGTGGGCATCGCCTTAACGGTCATCGGAGTCGTGGTCAATATAATCTTAAGCATAAGTGAGGATGAATAGCCCATGGAAACCTTGATAATTTTATTGGTCGGTGTGCTGACTTCCGTCGCCATCTACCTCCTGCTATCCAGAAGCTTGGTGAGGGTCATACTCGGCACCGCAATCCTATCGCACGCTGTCCATTTATTGATCCTGTCGATGGGCGGTTTAAAAAAAGGCACAGTCCCCCTACTCGGCGAAGAATCCGAGAGCTACGTAGATGCATTGCCACAGGCTTTGATCCTGACGGCCATCGTCATCAGTTTTGCTGTCACAGCCTTCATCCTGGTATTGGCTTATCGAGCCTATCAGGAACTCGGAACCGACGACCTCAATGAAATGAGGGGTGTAAATGATGAATAATATCATTTTACTCCCCATGCTTATTCCAATAATAGCTGGCGTTCTTTTGATTTTCCTGCGCACTTTCGGCCGTACACAAGCCTGGTTTAGCATCGGTTCTATGGCAGCAGTTGCAGGCATCTCGTTCTACCTGTTAAACGCCATCCAGGACCAAGGCATTCTGAGGCTGGACTTTGGCGGCTGGGTTCCGCCTTTCGGCATTTTGTTTGTGGCGGATTCATTTGCGCTGCTGCTTGTTTTGACGACAAGCATCGTCACCTTGGTGTGTCTGCTGTATGCATTGTTTACAACAGGCAAACTGCTGGAGTCGATGTATTTTTACCCAACCGTTCTTTTCCTTATCGCAGGCGTCAACGGCTCTTTCCTGACAGGCGATCTGTTCAATCTTTTTGTGTGCTTTGAAGTCATGCTCCTGTCTTCTTACGTCCTCCTTACGCTCGGCGGCTCCAAACGGCAGCTCCGGGAAGCCGTTAAATACGTCATCATCAATATCGTATCGTCATGGTTCTTTTTAGTGGCGCTCGCCTATCTATATGGAACGGTCGGGACTTTGAACATGGCGCATGTTGCCGTTCGTGTCGCTGAAAATGGCCAAGAGCCGCTGCTCACGACCATCAGCATCGTGTTCCTTGTCGTTTTCAGCCTAAAAGCCGGCTTGTTGTTGTATTTTTGGCTGCCGGGTTCATACAGCACACCGCCGACTGTCGTTTCAGCGCTGTTCGGAGCGCTGCTGACAAAAGTCGGGATCTACGCGCTGTTCCGTGTGTTCTCCCTTATTTTCCATCACCAGCCGGAAATCACCCACACCATCATCGGCATCATGGCTGCGGCCACACTGATTGGCGGCAGTTTAGGCGCCATCGCTTTCAATGATATCCGGAAAATTGCAGCCTATAACATTGTCATCTCGGTCGGCTTCATCCTTGTCGCGCTTGCCGTATCGACGCCGAACGCCATGGAAGGCGCTATCTATTATCTTATCCACGACATGATCGTCAAAGCGCTGTTGTTCCTGCTGATCGGTACGCTCATATCATTGACAGGCACTGCCCAGCTTAACCAAATGAGCGGCTTGATGAAAAACTATCCGCTGCTCGGCTGGTCGTTTTTCATCGCTATGCTGTCCCTTGCCGGCGTACCGCCGTTCAGCGGGTTCATCGGCAAAGTCCTCATAGCGGAAGGCGCGATTGACAGCGGATCTTTTGTCCTGCTGGCACTCGTGCTGCTATCAAGCTTGTTCGTCCTGTATTCATTGCTGCGCATCTTTAAAAACAGTTTCTGGGGCGAGACCATCATCAGCAAAGAAGAGCAGGCCCCGCTGCACAATAAATTCCTTTTTCCGAGCCTGCTGCTGGTCTTGCTGACGTTCGGAATGGGCATCGGCACTGAATGGCTTTCTGTCTATGTGACCGATGCAGCTAATACGCTGCTCCATCCGGAAATTTATATAGATGCCATCTTGGAAGAAGGCATACAATGATGGCTGCCCGCACGAATCTACCCCCTAACGAAAGGAGAGGCTTTTAATGCCGGCTCAGTTTTTGCTGAACATCACCATCGCCTTGCTATGGACTTTGCTCATGGACGAAGATGCCTTCTACTTCCCAACTTTTTTGACCGGCTACCTGATCGGCATTGGCATCTTGTTTTTCATGCATCGCTTTTTCGGTACGAAGTTCTATTTGCTGCGCGTCTACTCTGCTGTTAAACTCTTGTTCATCTTCACCTCGGAACTTGCGCAGTCAAGCCTGCTGATCATGAAACAGATCCTGAGCCCGACGTTGACAATCCAGCCGGGCATCTTCACATATGAACATAATATGAATGGACCGTATGAACTGACGACGCTCGCATTGCTTTTGACACTGACGCCGGGGTCGGTTGTCATGGAAGTGTCGCCGGATGGAAAAACGTTTTATATCCATGCCATGGACGTTGAAGAATCACGGGATACCATTCTGAAGTCGATCAAAATCTTTGAAAAAGCAATTATGGAGGTGACAAGAGGATGATTGAAACAATATTATCGATTGCGCTGTTCTTATTCATTTTTGCCATCCTGCTCGCTCTCTACCGCATCATCAAAGGTCCATCGATGCCCGACCGGGTTGTCGCGCTCGACATGATCGGGGTCAACTTGATTTCAGGCGTCGCGGTATTCTCAGTAGTTCTGCAGACACACGCTTTTCTGGAAGTCATCCTGATTGTCGGCATCCTTGCTTTTATCAGCACAATCGCTTTGGCACGATTTGTCGAAAGGAGGGATATCGTTGGGCATAAGCGAGATCTTTGAATACATCGGAGCTTTCCTGATCTTGATCGGTTCTGTCATGGCTGTTATCAGCGCAATCGGCATCCTGCGCTTGCCGGATGTCTATACCCGCTCACATGCAGCTACCAAAAGTTCGACATTGGCGGTTCTGCTCTCTCTGACCGGAACGTTCATCTATTTCTGGGCGTCTGAGAATTTCATCAGCGTCCGCCTGCTTCTCGGTATTATGTTTGTCTTTTTAACAGCTCCGGTTGCGGGCCATTTGATCACCCGGGCAGCCTACCGCTCCCGCGTAAAAATGTCGGATTCGTCGACAGAAGATGCGCTGCACGACGCGCTTTACGGAAAACAGAAAGATTCACAATAACCAACATAGAGACACAAGGTTCCTCAAGCTGCCGTGAGTTTTCCGGCGGTTTTTTTGATGGAATAAAATAATTCACCTTTTTTTATCAAAATGTCACGTTTATGATAAATAAGGAAAGGGAATAACAGGAAAAAAGCGGTGAAGGGGTTTATTGATGATGGGAAACGTCAGAGATACGTTGAAAGAAGTAGCCGCTGCCATTCTGCCAGTCACCGTCGTAGTTATCCTCCTGCAGATCATCTTCATCCGGCTGCCATTGGAAGCAATGCTGCAATTTTTGATCGGCGCTGCTTTTGTCGGTGTCGGATTTTTCCTGTTCTTGCTTGGGGTAACAGCTGGCCTGCTGCCTGTCGGTGAGATGATTGGCAAACGCTTGCCGAAAACCAAAAATGTCTTTGTCATCGTTGGCACGGGTTTTTTGCTGGGGCTGGTCGTGACGATTGCCGAGCCGGATGTCCGAGTGCTTGCTAAGCAGATTGACCAAGTATCAGGCGGGGAAATCGGCTCGGGAATTTTGGTCCTGTCGGTCGCTCTCGGCCTGGCGTTATTCGTTGCGCTTGCTATGATCCGGATCATTTTCAGCATTCCCATCCATCTTCTGTTGATCAGTGGCTATGTCCTGGTTTTCGCCTTGTCGTTCTTCGTGCCACATGAGTTTATCGCCATTTCTTTTGACGCTGGCGGAGTTACTACCGGCCCTATGGCGGTTCCGTTCATCCTCGCTCTCGGGGTCGGCGTAGCGTCCGTCCTGCGCTCCGGCTCATCGGCGGCCGGCGAAGGATTCGGGCTAATCGGCCTCGCGTCAATCGGACCGATTCTCGCTATTATGCTATTGGGGGTGTTGTTCCAGTGAATCTCCATGTTTTCGAAGGGTTCGGGGACATCCTCATCGAAGTGAGCTATGCCTTGATCCCGTTGATCCTCTTTTTTATCGCCTTCCAATTCTTCATGCTCAAACTGGATAAGCAGCGGGTTTATCAAATTGTCCTGGGCTTCACCCTTACCTTTTTCGGACTGGCCTTTTTTTTGCAGGGCGTGCATATCGGCTTTTTCCCCGTCGGCCACATGATGGGGCAGGCGCTGGGCTCCGCAGACCGTACTTGGCTTCTGATACCAATCGGCTTCGTGCTCGGCTTTGTGGCAACGTTCGCCGAGCCCGCTGTCAGCATCATGAACAGTGAAGTCGATAAAGTGACCGGCGGTTATATTTCAGAAAAAGTCATGCTTTACACGGTTTCTACCGGAGTAGGAATTTCAGTGGCATTATCGATGTTCCGCATCCTTTACGGCATTTCCCTTTGGTATTTCCTCATTCCAGGCTATATAATTGCTTTAATCCTCATATTTTTTTCCAATAAGACATTTATTGCCATCGCTTTTGATTCCGGCGGCGTAGCCACCGGCCCAATGACTGTTACTTTCATATCAGCGATGGCGGTGGGAGCGGCTTCTGTCATTGAAGGCCGGCATCCGCTGACTGATGGTTTCGGACTTATTGCGTTGGTGGCATTGACGCCCATCATCGCAGTATTGATAGTCGGACTGATTTTCACAAGGAAAGGTGGCGATGCAAACGATGAACCTGAATCATAGACTGATGATTGCAATCGTCAAACGCGGCTATTCCCGCGCCGTCATTGCAGAAGCGAAAAAAGCCGGGGCGGATGGCGCGACCGTCATGTACGGCGAAGGCATCGGCCGCAACGAAAAACCCACATTCATGGGCCTTCCCGCCACTCATGAAAAAGATATCATCTTCATTGCCATTGACGGGTCACTGGAAAAACCGGTTGCCGAAGCGGTTTCCCGCTGCGCAAAATTGGGGCATCCCGGACAAGGCCTCGGCTTCACGGTCCATTTGAACAAATTGGTCGGCGTGCCGCATTTATCCGATCGCCTCAATTTCACCAAACCGCAGAAAGGGGAGCGTTCCATGAAGCCTTTGAAAGATCAGTTCCAATTGATCGTCACCATCGTCAACAGCGGAGATGCCGAAAAAGTGGTGGCTGCCGCCGCTGAAGCGGGTGCCGAGGGAGGTACCATCCTCACGGGCCGCGGCACCGGCGTTAACGAACAGACGAAATTCATGCATTTTACAATCGATCCGGAAAAAGATATTGTGTTCACGCTGGTGCCGGAAAGTTTCGCCGATGCCATTGTCAAACGCATCGAAGAAGCCATCGACCTTTACTCTCCCGGACAAGGCATCGCTTTTTTGATTGATGTCGAAGAAGTCTTCGGCGTCAACCATTCTTCATTGAGTTCTATGGAATGAATATGACTGCCCTGATTTTATGAGCAACTGAAAAGCCGGAATCCCTTGGATTCTGGCTTTTTCAAGATTTATTTGCGCAAATTCAACATCGTCAGCAGCATGATCCAGTAAGGCGGGCGGTTTTCCTTATCCGTTTTTTCACGTTTGCCTGCAGCGCGTTCGCGCTCGACGGCAGCCCGCATATCCGCCATTCTTTGGCGCATTTCCATCTCTTCGGTTGTGAACATATTGATTTCCTCCTTTTTTAAAGAGCCAGTTCTCCGACATTCTGCACATTGGTATCCGATTGTTCCTGCATCTGCCCTTTCGCTTTGATCCGCCCTTCACTGACACGCAGTTTTCTTTGCAGCACACCCGCTAGTTCCGGCAGCGCCTGGATTTCACCGAATAAGTCCAAGGTGGCAAGCTTGTCGCTTAGGGCGTCTGCTGTAACGTCATTGTCCAGTTTCAATACGCCGTCGACTATCAAATTCACCGGTCGCTCCCATGACAGCAATTGCTGCAAGGACCATTGCTGCTCCCCTTCGATGAAAGCGAAATGATCGGCAAATGACAACACTTCGGTTTCCAGCCGCTCCAGTTTTTCGTAGACCAGATCCTCCAGCTCTTCGCTGCAGATGATGAAGGATTTCGAATCGATTTTTTCAACCGCTTTTTCAAAAGCTTCCCGGCTGATATCCCTTTCGAAGATCAATGGTTTTTTCGTTAGGAGTTTCTTGCTTCGAAAGCTTTTTATTGAACGGGAGTTCAGCCGCAGCATTTTTTTCAATACATCATAGCCCGCTGGAATCACTTCGACCACGCCATTTGAAGCTGTATCCATCTTTTTATAAAGATAAGGCGCATGTTCTTCATGGACCGAAATCATGCCATTGACTTGGATTTGTTGGATCTTTTCGGTGAATAAAGCCGTGTCGAGGTCTTTAGGTAGCGTCAGCATTCCATTCACCACCAGGTTGACTGGGTTTTCTACAGACTGCAGAAAAGCGTGGCTCAGGATGAAGCTGCCGTTTTCAAACCGTGGCTTCGCCCCTTCGTACACTTTCACCTCGTGGTTGCCATCCGGGAAAATGCGGCTCGCCACGCCTTCAAGGCCTGCCGGCACATAAATCTCGCCGTGGATATTCACTTTCAGCAGCGCAGTTGCCAGCTTCTCCGGACGGACGTCCGGCCCAATGATGGCCAAGCCGTTCACCACCAGCTTCAGCTCTCCGTCCAACGAATCGAGATAGGAAGCGTCGATGTTCAAGACCCCGTTATAATAGCCGTATCCTTCGGGCACTTCAATGGCCCGCCCCATATTGCCGATATTCAACAAGGCCAATAGATGCGCCTGGCCGGTGCGATACAGCACCGCTCCAACATTGCCGAAACTTTCATAGGCCATCACGCTTTCTTCTGTTGCATTCAATAAATTCAATAGCCCTACATTGCCGATTCGTTGCCCCATCACCAATCACCCTCCAATTGTTTTCTCATAATCCCCATTGCGTAATGCAGTTTATATCGGACTGTCGCAGCCGGCATTCCAGCCTGCGCGCCTATTTCTTTACTGTTCATGCCCAACCAATACCGCTTGAACACCAAATCGCTCAATTCAGGCTCCAACTTGCTGAGAAGCTCCGAAATTTCCAAGCGGCTGGCTGCATATTGGGGTTCCGGGAAATCCGCATCATCATCCCAAGCATCCAACCGGCTGTCTTTCCTGCGGTCGTCGATCAGCCTGTTTTTCATGACCCGGAAAAACCAGGCCCGCTGCTTATGGAGCGGCAGCCCTTCAAGCGCCGGCTCTTTCAACGACTTTTCCCAAGCGTCCTGCACCAGATCTTCCGCTTCCTGCTGATGGCGGGAGATCGATCGCGCAAAACGGATGACATCGTCTTTCAGATTGACATACATGCCTTTCGCTTTTTCCATGTCGCCTCCCGCCCCCTGTTTTTCTTTTATCTTGCCTGTCATTAAGATAACGGATGATCGACGCAAAGTGTTTGAAAAAAAACAAAAAAATTCCGGCAAGTTGCTGAATTTTTTTTGTGTAATAAACACTTGATTTCGGAGCGAATTATTAGTTTATTTCTTCCGGATAGACAAAAAGGCGGGAATATGAAAAACTTGAAGGATAACGTTCTTTAGAAAGCAGGGTTTGGAATGAGTGTCGTATTAAAAGAAAAAGGGAGATGGGATCCATTGAAGGTATTTGCAAAAGTAGCTGCCGCCTATTTGGTCTCAAAGATGTCTCCCCGCACAGAAAAAAGAAAGATTGCATTGATCGGCGGCAATCTTGGTGAGAAATATGAAGATAACGCCGCCGTCTTCCATAAATATGTAGTGACTAACCACGCGGACAAAGTGATGGCTTATTGGATGTATGATCCAAAGACGACTTATGCCCTTGATGGCCAGGTTGAAAACGCGGTGCCTCTTGGAAGCTTCCGCAATTACGTATTGTTTTTCCAGGCGGAATACACGTTCCATGGGCATTCTTTGCTTTATGACATCGTGCCGTCAGCGGATAAGTTTCTGTTCCTCAACCGCAAAACCATCATCACGCACGTTAGCCACGGCATTGAAGGCTTCAAAAAAATACTGATCCAAAAAGAAGATATTCCGCTGTTGAGCCGCACGAATTATTTTAATTGCGCATCGGAATACGAGAAAGAACTCAAACGGAAAGAGTGGAAAATCCCACAAGAAAAACTGATTGTCACCGGTTTTCCGCGATTTGACCGCTACGAAATACACGAGCCGGCCAAAGAGATGAAGAATATCCTCATGATGATGACATGGCGTGAATGGCTCTTCGACCTGACGGAGGAAGAATTCCTGGAAAGCGCCTATTTCCGCAACACGATCGGCTTGATTCAACATCAAGGGATCCGCGAATTGATCAGCCAAAACGGTTTACACATGCAAATTGCCCTGCACCCGTTCATGAAGAAGTTTGAGAAGCATTTTGTTGGGCTGGGAGCACCGGTCACCGGCATTGAGTTCCTAGATGCCAAGCACCACACGATCGAGAAAGCGATCGAAGAAAATAATATGCTGATCACGGATATCTCGAGCGTGTCGTGGGATTTCCTGTATTTAAACAAGCCCATTATTTTCAATATGTTCGACCGGGACGAGTACATTGCTAAGCGCGGCAGTTATTTGGACCTGGAAAAAGATTTGTACGGCTATAAAGCCGATTCCATCAACGAAGTCTATACGTCTTTGAAACGGATTGTTGAAGAAAACATCACCACCAACGAGTGGCATTCACAGGCACACCAATACATCGATTATTTCGACCATCAAAATTGCCAGCGCCTCGCTGAACGCGTACTGGAAGTTTAAGTGGACGCATTTCGCCCTGGCGGAATGCGTCTTTTCAATAAAAAGAGCCCTTCGCGCGATTGCGAAGGGCTCTTTTTATTTTAGACTTGAATTTGAATGGTGGGGCGACGCACTTTTTTGCTAGTGCCGAATAAAATTTCAGGAACCCATGATAACTACCGGCTAACACGTGTTAATTTCTCTGCAATCCCTGTTAACTTCGAATTACTGCAGGTTAACGGGCAAAGCTTCCTCATCCCCCTTATAAATCGAGTTCCAATTCAACCGGGCAATGGTCGGAGCCTAGGACATCGGTGTGGATTTTGGCCGCTCTCAATTTCGGCGCCAGGCTTTCGGAAGTGATGAAGTAGTCGATCCGCCACCCGATATTGCGTGGCCGGCAATTGGTCCGGTATGACCACCATGTGTAGCTGTCGGGCTTATCGGGATTGAAAAAGCGGAATGTATCCACAAAACCGCTCGCCAGAAATTCGCTCATCTTGCCGCGTTCTTCCGGGGTGAAGCCTGAATTTTTCAGGTTTGCCTTCGGGTTGCGCAAATCGATCTCCTGGTGGGCAACATTCAGATCGCCGCACAGGATAACCGGCTTGATCCCATCCAGTTTTTTGACATGGGACAAAATTGCGTCTTCCCATTGCAAGCGGTAGTCGAGCCGCAGCAGGCCATGCTGCGAATTCGGCGTGTAGACGTTGACCATGTAAAAATCCTCAAATTCCAGCGTGATGATGCGCCCTTCCGCATCGTGCTCCTCGCTGCCAAGCCCATAAAATACGGAACGCGGCGCTTTTTTCGTAAAAATGGCCGTTCCCGAATAGCCTTTTTTCACGGCGTAATTCCAGTATGTATGGTATCCCGGCAATTCCAGGTCAATCTGGCCCTCCTGCAATTTGATTTCCTGCAGGCAGAAAATGTCGGCGTCTTCCGCGTTGAAAAACTCCATAAACCCTTTTTTCATCACAGCGCGAAGACCATTGACGTTCCAGGATATCAATTTCAAAATAAGCATCTCCCATCTCTCTTCTTTCAGTTTACTGAAATTGCCGCAGCTTCTCAATCACAGTGCTTTTTTGCCAATCCTAATAAAAGTAATGTAAAATTTCAGTGAATTTACTGGATAATGCATCATTTTTTATTTTCATCAAGTACAATGAAATTATCTATAGCTTAAGGGGATCTAGCCATGACAAAATTCACGAAAGAAGAGAAAAGCTGGGCGTTTTATGATTGGGGCAGCTCCGCTTACTCGATCATCATTACGACCGCCGTGTTTCCGCTTTATTACAAAGCATCGGCCACAGAAGCAGGCGTCGGCTTAGCTGATTCCACCGCCTATCTTGGCTATACGATCGCCATCTTCACATTTATCCTGGCGATGATCGGCCCGATTCTTGGCACCATTGCCGACTACCAGGGGCTGAAAAAGAAATTCTTCACCGCCTTTTTCCTGCTGGGCACCGTGTCCACCGCCGCGTTGGCGTTCGTGCCAAGCGAAAATTGGCTTATGCTGTTAATCTGCTATACGTTTGCTGCTTTGGGCGCTACAGGAGCCAATGTATTCTATGATGCCTTCATCGTTGACGTAACGACACCTAAGCGCATGAATAATGTTTCCGCATTCGGTTATGGCCTGGGCTATATCGGTTCGACCATTCCGTTCATCTTATCGATTGCCGTAATTCTGCTGGCATCGAATGAAGTGATTCCGATTTCGACGACGAGCGCCAGCCGAATCGCGTTCCTGATCACGGCCGTCTGGTGGGCCGCTTTCTCTATTCCGATGTTCAAAAGGGTGCATCAGAATTATTACATCGAACGGGAACCGAAACCGATTGGGCAAAGCCTGAAACGCCTCAGCAAAACGATCCGGGAAATCCGCCAATACAGGGCGTTATTCCTTTTTCTTCTTGCCTACTTCTTTTACATCGATGGCGTCGGAACAATCATCGCCTTGTCGACCGCTTATGGCACAGACCTCGGCTTGTCGGCAACCAGCCTGCTCATTGTACTGTTTGTTACACAAGTGGTGGCTGCGCCATTCGCCATCCTTTATGGCCGTTTGTCTGAGCGCTGTACCGGCAAGAAAATGCTTTATGTCGGAATATGCGTTTACATCGTTGTCTGCATCTATGCCTTTTTCCTGGAAACCATCACCGACTTCTGGATATTGGCGATGCTCGTGGCTACGAGCCAAGGCGGCATCC
>DATISS010000013.1:0-10434 GCA_035468565.1 Planococcus sp. (in: firmicutes) | reverse complement strand
AATGGCTGCAATGGCTCGGCCAAGGGCATGGGTGGCGCTCGGTGTGCCAAACGCCGCAAAGCTGTGGCCGCCCGGTCCTTTATATGTAATCGTATAGCGGAAACTGCCTGTCGCCTTGTAAATGATGTGGTTGTCGCCTTCGCCGTCGAGTGAAACAAAACCATCTATATCATGGTGCTCGGCAAAAAACGCTTTGACACCCCGCAAGTCACCGGCTCCTTCTTCTCCCACAGTTCCGCCGAATATGATATCACCGCTCGTGCGGATGCCCACTTCATTCATTGCCCGGACCACTGCCAATAATTCTGCGAGCCCCCGGGTATCGTCGCCGATTCCCGGTGCGTGGAGAACGCCGTCCTTTTGGTGCACGGTTGTGTCAGTGCCTTCTGGAAATACGGTATCCAAATGCGCTGAGACGAAAATCTTCGGCCCTTTTTCCGATCCGCGGCGCACACCGAATACATTCCCTTCTTCGTCCATCCCTACATCTTCCAGCTGCAATTTTTGCAAGCGGCGCATAAATTCTTCCGCCCGCTGTTGCTCTTTGAACGGCGGAGCCGGGATTTCAGTCAGTTCAATCTGTTCTCTCACTGTACGTTCATGATCTTGCTCGATGAACGCCAACCCTTTTTCCACTGCCTCGAATTTCTTAAGTCGGTTGAATGCCTCTGTCACTTCCGGTGCGATCATTAATTTTTCCATTGAGTTTCCCCTCCATCATGTTTAGCCAGGCAGCCGACTTAAGCTAGCCACAGCCTGGTTTTTGTGGATTTCTCCATAGGAAAAACCGGCATGCTTGCACATGCCGGCCCATTCTTATTAATCAATTGTGAAATAGCGCACGAGGACAGATCCTGTTTTCGTTTCGCCGTATACCAAAAGTGGTGCTGCAACTGGCTCTCCGCTTTCTTTGCTGAAACGGATCGTTTTTTGCATAAATTGCCCTTGTTCATGCGTGTATTCGACATCTGGCAGTAAAAGGTCCATTTTGCCAAGATTCGATGAAACTTCGCCGCTCAATGGCAAATGGGAAGGAATGTAGATTTCCACGTTGCCAGCCAATGTCTTCGCTTCCACTTTGCGTGCGTCTTTGCAGCGGGAAGTGACAACGATATTGCCGTTAAGCGATTTCGCTTCGGCTTTTTGGATATCGCCGTCGACATAAATTCGGCCGTTCAATGTTTCTGTTTCTAAATCCTTGCCCGTTACTTCCTGAACTTGGATTGCGCCATTGGCCGTCTCCAATTCAGCGGAATCGAACTCGACATTCTTCATGTCGATTTTTCCGTTTGCCGTTTTAACTTTCAAGACAGCCGTATCGATGCGCTTGATGGCAAAACCGCCGTTGAACAGGCGTGCAGTGATATGTTCGTAAGATTTCTCCGGAACATAAAGCACAACGTTCACCTGGGTCGTTTTCATATCGCTGATGATGCGTAATTTCTGGCCATCGCCGATAAAGACGAATTTATCGAGGAAATCTTCTTTCGCCTGCGTTTCCGATTCTGCCCGGTACGCTTTAACGCTGCATTCCGCGCGAATGGAATCGTCCTGTGAAGGGAAGATCTCCAATTGTCCGTTTGCGATGTCAGCAATGATGTTCGTGATGTCCATGTTTTCCAGGCGGAATGTATGATGGAATTGCAGCGCTTCGCCGAATGGCGAATCGAATTCCATCGTTTTCAATTTGCCGACTGAGCTTTGCATGAATTCCATCATCCGGTCGCTCAATTGGTTCAAGTCTTTTGAAACGTTTTTCGAAAAATCTTTCGTGAAATCCTTCGAGATTTTCTTGACCATGTCTTCCGGTCTAAAGAAGCCACGTCTGCCTCGTTTTTCACGATAATCTTCACGGCCGTAAGAGTCATTGCGTGAAGACTGGCTTCCGCCGCCATCAACCGCTTTTAATAGTTCAACTGCTTCCCTCGCCGAAATCGTGCCATTTTCCACCATGTCCAAAATGCGTTCTTTTTCGCTTTGCATGTGTTGCGGCCTCCTCATGATCGGTTTCGTGAAAAGCGCGAGCTAAACCCAAACCGAAATTAGTATTCTTCTAATTGATACGTCCAGCACTCTAAAAAGTTTCACTTCGCTGTTTTTTTCTTGCGCGTAGCTTTCGACACCAGTGCTTCCATCCGTGCACGATCGCGTTCAAGGATTGGTTTCAAATACTTGCCGGTATAGGAATTTTTCACCTCGGCTATTTGTTCCGGCGTTCCTGCTGCTAGAATCGTCCCGCCTTTGTCTCCGCCTTCAGGCCCTAAATCGATGATGTGGTCGGCCGTCTTGATGACATCTAAATTATGCTCGATGGTCAACACAGTATCGCCGTTGTCGACAAGGCGCTGAAGAACTTTCAGCAAGCGTGAAATGTCATCCGCGTGAAGGCCGGTCGTCGGTTCATCCAAGATATAGAATGATTTTCCGTTCGAACGTTTGTGAAGCTCTGAAGCAAGCTTCACCCGCTGCGCCTCACCGCCAGATAGAGTCGTTGCCGGTTGGCCCAACGTGATATAGCCCAATCCCACATCGACGATGGTCTTCAGTTTGCGGTTGATTTTCGGGACATTCTCAAAGAACGCGTACGCGTCTTCCACGGTCATTGCCAGAACGTCCGCAATGTTCGTATCTTTGTATTTCACTTCCAGCGTTTCCCGGTTATACCGTTTGCCATGGCAAACCTCACATGGCACGTAGACATCCGGCAGGAAATGCATTTCTATTTTAATGATACCATCTCCACGGCACGCTTCACAGCGTCCGCCCTTGACATTAAAGCTAAAACGGCCTTTTTTATAGCCGCGCACTTTCGCTTCGTTCGTCATTGCATAAACGTCGCGAATATCATCGAACACACCGGTGTAAGTTGCCGGATTCGATCTTGGAGTACGACCGATCGGCGACTGGTCGATGTCGATGACTTTTTCCAGCTCTTCGATACCTTCTACCGATACGTGATGCCCTGGCTTCGCTTTTGCCCGGTTCAATTTATGGGCCAATGATTTATAAAGGATTTCGTTGATCAATGTACTTTTGCCCGAACCTGAAACGCCCGTCACTGCAGTGAACAGCCCAAGCGGAATGTCGATATCGACATTCTTCAAATTGTTCTGGCTCGCTCCGCGGATCGAAATCTTGCGCTCATCAGGGATCCGGCGCTCGGCCGGCAGCGGGATGAACTTCTTGCCACTCAAATATTGCCCGGTTAATGACTTCCGGTTCTTCATAACTTTTTGCGGTGTGCCCGCAGCAATGATCTCGCCGCCGTGGACGCCAGCGCCCGGTCCCACATCAATCAAATAATCTGCGGCAAGCATCGTATCTTCATCGTGTTCGACAACGATCAGTGTATTGCCGATATCACGCATATTTTTCAACGTGCTGATGAGCCGGTCATTATCGCGCTGGTGTAAGCCGATTGAAGGCTCATCCAAAATATAAAGTACGCCAGTGAGCCGTGAGCCGATTTGCGTTGCCAAGCGGATCCGCTGCGCTTCCCCGCCGGACAATGTGCCGGATGCGCGGTTAAGCGTCAAATAGTCCAAGCCGACATTGATCAAAAAGCCGACCCGTTCGCGAATCTCCCGCAAAATAAGCTTGGCGATTGCCATGTCTTTTTCGGACAGTTTTAGATTTTTAAAGAACTCGTCTGCTTCAATGATGGAGAACTCGGACACTTTCCCGATGTGCAGGCCATTCACTTTAACGGATAGCGATTCGGGTTTCAAGCGGTAGCCTTCGCAAGTTGGGCACGGTTGCTGCCCCATGAATTTCTCCATCTGTTCCCGGATGTAATCCGATGACGTTTCACGGTAGCGGCGGTCAACGTTCGACAGCACCCCTTCAAAGTTGATGTGGTTGTCGCGGATCTGCCCATAGTCATTTTCGTAACGGAAACGGATTTTGTCAGCGCCTGAGCCCCGCATCAAAATGTTGATATGCTCTTCCGGAAGATCGCTTACTGCGATATCCATGTCAATTTTATAATGTTCGCAAACCGCCTGCAGAAGCTGCGGATAATATTGGGAGCTAGTCGGCTGCCAAGGAAGGATGGCACCTTTCTTCAAAGATAAGGTCCAGTCCGGTATCACGAGTTCTGGGTCCACTTCCAGCTTAAGGCCAAGGCCATCGCATTCCGGACATGCGCCGAACGGCGAGTTGAATGAAAACATGCGCGGTTCCAGTTCACCGATTGAAAATCCGCAAATCGGGCAAGCGTGGTGTTCGCTGAACAGCAATTCCTCTTGGTCCATGACATCGACCAGCACGCGCCCTTCAGCTAGACGCAACGCGGATTCAAGCGAATCGCTGAGGCGCGGCGCGATATTTTCCTTCATGATGATCCGATCGATGACCACTTCAATATTATGCTTTTTGTTCTTGTCCAAGTTGATATCATCGTCCAGATCAATCAATTCGCCGTTAACGCGCACTCGGACATAGCCTTGTTTCTTGATATCTTCCAAAAGTTTCGCGTGCGTTCCTTTGCGTCCGGAGACGATTGGCGCAAGAATCTGCATTTTTGTGCGCTCCGGATAATCCACAATGCGGTCGACCATCTGCTGGATGGTTTGGGAAGAAATTTCGATGCCGTGGTTCGGGCAGATCGGTTTCCCGACACGCGCGTACATCAAGCGCATATAATCGTAGATTTCTGTCACTGTGGCAACTGTGGAACGCGGATTTTTACTGGTTGTTTTTTGGTCGATTGAAATAGCTGGGGACAGCCCTTCTATTAGATCCACATCGGGCTTATCCATCTGCCCTAAAAATTGGCGCGCGTAAGAAGACAGCGATTCAACATATCTGCGCTGCCCTTCCGCATAAATCGTATCGAACGCCAATGAAGATTTCCCCGAACCGGACAATCCCGTCATGACGACGAGCTGGTCCCGCGGGATGACAACATCTATATTCTTTAAATTATGTGCACGTGCACCTTGTATGCGTATCTCCTGGTTTTTCAAGTTTACTCATCCTTCCGCTTTCAATTCGAGCACTGTATCGCGCAATTCAGCCGCGCGTTCAAAATCAAGCGCTTTGGCTGCTTCCTTCATCTCTTTTTCGAGCAGGGAAATGAGTTTTACGCGTTCTTCTTTCTTGAGCTTTTTGCCCGATATCGCTTTTGATACATATTCTTCGCCTTCTTCCGCAGCCTCTGTGGCGCGGATGACGTCGCGGATTTTCTTTTGTATAGTAATCGGCGTGATGCCGTGTTCTTCATTATATTCCGCCTGGATCGTGCGCCGGCGTGCCGTTTCATCTATCGCTTTCGTCATCGAATCCGTCATTCTGTCGGCGTACATGATGACATGGCCATTCGAATTCCGCGCGGCGCGGCCCATCGTCTGAATCAATGAGCGCTCGGAGCGCAGGAAACCTTCTTTGTCCGCATCCAGAATCGTCACGAGCGACACTTCCGGAATATCCAGCCCTTCACGCAGCAAGTTGATGCCGACAAGGACGTCGTAGACACCCATCCGCAGTTCCCGGATGATTTCAATGCGTTCGAGTGTTTTGATTTCAGAGTGGAGGTAATTGACCTTGATCCCCGCTTCTTTTAAATAAGCGGTGAGGTCTTCCGACATTTTCTTAGTCAGCGTCGTCACCAGGACCCGCTCGTTTTGCTCTGTACGTTGGCGGATTTCATCCATTAAATCATCGATCTGGCCTTCGATTGGGCGCACTTCAATGGTCGGATCCAGGAGCCCTGTCGGCCGGATGATCTGCTCGACCATTTCCGGCGTGTGATCAAGTTCATATTGGCCCGGCGTCGCTGACACGAACACTGCCTGATGGATATGCTCCTCGAATTCAGTGAAAGTCAGCGGGCGGTTGTCCATTGCCGAAGGCAGGCGGAAACCATGGTCGACAAGCACTTTCTTGCGCGCTTGGTCGCCATTGAACATGCCGCGCACCTGCGGCAGCGTGACGTGGCTTTCATCGACCACCAACAGGAAATCTTCCGGGAAGTAATCGATGAGCGTATAAGGCTGCGCGCCAGCCGGGCGCAGCGTCAGATGCCTTGAATAGTTTTCGATGCCTGAGCAGAAGCCCATTTCGCGCATCATTTCCAAATCGTACCGTGTACGCTGCTCCAGCCGCTGCGCTTCAAGCAGCTTGTCTTCAGCGCGCATCTCTTTTAGGCGCTCTTCCAGCTCTTCTTCGATATTGGCGATTGCTTTGACCATTTTGTCTTCGCGGGTAACGAAGTGGGACGCCGGAAAAATCGCGACGTGTTCGCGTTCGCCGATGATTTCGCCGGTCAGCGCATCCACTTCGCGGATGCGGTCGATTTCGTCGCCGAAAAATTCAACGCGCAGACAGCGTTCATCTCGCGATGCCGGGAAGATTTCAACTACATCGCCCCGCACACGGAATGTCCCGCGGATAAAGTTGATGTCATTGCGCTCGTATTGCACATCGACCAGTTTCCGCAGCAGCTGGTTGCGCTCGATTTCCATCCCTTTGCGCAACGAAACCACGAGCTCCCGATATTCTTTCGGGGAACCGAGGCCATAGATGCAAGATACTGATGCGATGACGATGACGTCATCGCGCTCGAACAATGAACTCGTCGCCGAGTGTCGCAGTTTATCGATTTCATCGTTGATGCTGGCATCTTTCTCGATGAACGTATCGGATTGCGGCACGTAAGCTTCCGGCTGGTAATAATCATAGTAGCTGACAAAATACTCAACCGCGTTATCCGGAAAGAATTCCTTGAATTCACTGTACAACTGCCCAGCCAAGGTTTTGTTGTGCGCCATCACGAGCGTCGGCTTTTTCACTTGCTGGATGACGTTCGACATTGTATACGTCTTCCCTGTCCCTGTCGCCCCGAGCAGCGTCTGGCATTTCTTGCCGTTGATGATGCCTTGTGTCAATTCAGCAATTGCAGCAGGCTGATCGCCCGCAGGTTCATAAGGTGCCTGAAGATTGAATTCCTGTTTCATAGTTGATACCCTCCGTTCGTTCAATGTCTCTATTTTATCATATGCCCTAAAAATCCCCTAACAAAAAGCGAACGTATGTTTTTTTCGTTATTTCTTTTGGATCTGCCGGTTGGCATGACAGAGCTCATTCTGCTGCAGGGGGCGCCTGCACTGCGTAAACGCACAAAAAATGCACCGGACTGGGTCCGGTGCATTTTTAATAACATTCTATTAAAAAGCTGCTTGCTCATTCTTCTTCGAATTTCAACGTTTTCAATTGCTCGCTATACGTGTTGAATGCTTCACGGTCGTTATTGTCCAGGGCTTCGTCGATTAGGTTCATCAGCTGCTCTTCTTGCTGAGAGCGGTGAACATGCTTCAGGAACAGATCCAAGTAGATATCGTTCAAAAGTTTTTCCGCTTCGGTCACTTTCTTTGTTTGAGCCATTGCCTTCATGAAATCAGCATAAGAATAATAGTTCTCCATTCTTCATCACCCCGAATGCTTTTCATTAGTATACAATATAAATCTGCAAAGAACAATCATTTTTTGAAAATTCTAATGAAATAGAAAACATTTTATTTTCCGTTCAAAATGTTTACTAATTTTCAACTTTTCCTTATAATGTTATATGTATAGTAAATTTGAGGGGTGTATAATTAATGAGCAAAAAGAACCATCATATTTTATCCTATACGGTGTGCAGCAATACTTACGCACTTCTTCCGTATATTGACGGCCACAGAAACTGGACGCGGGTGATTGAAGACCGCAGCGAATTCATCGTGGAGGATTCCGTCTATAAAATCATCAGTTCGTCGTGCAGATTTTACAGAGGCTCCCTGGAAAGCGCTACCCTCTATTCTCAGAAAGCGATACGGGTCAAACATAAACCTCCTGTCATCATCGGGGAATATTACGGCACCCCGCTTATTTTCTTTCCCACCCATTCACCCAAGAACCGCGATTCTGTCTGGTTCAATTTTGATGCGGTCGAATTGATCGACAGCGAAGACGTCATTAAAGGAAGCCTTGTGCACTTGAGCAACGGCATCACTGTGCCGCTAGATGTGTCGCCCATCGCCCTCAGAAATCAGCATTCCTTCGCCGGTTCCCTGCGCCGCTTTTTCAGGAATTCCCAACAGATCCATAAGCAGCAGATGGCCTATTTGACGAAACGGCGGTATCCGCCCCGCAGACAGCATCCGATGGATTGAACGCCGAAACTTCAGCCGGCTGCCAAAAGCGTGGAAATTCCGGCTGAAGTTGAGCTGCGGAAGCGCTTTTCGGCTTCCGTTATTGCTTAAATCTCCCGTTGCGCCATCGCCAAATAAATCCGCAGCAGCTCTTCCACCCGATTGCGCAGGCGCAGATTCAAATAGCGCCTGTGATCTTCGTAGCCACCGTGATAAAAGACATATTCAGTAAAGGTATCATCGCCTGTCCCCTTCAGCATTTTCATATGTTGTTTACGCATATGGATGTTCGTTTCCTTCAGCTCCCTCTGAACTTCCCAGATCGCTCTATCCATCAATTCAACATACGGCCTCTTCAATTTAAAAGAACCCTGTTCGAATAATGTGCGGTCGCGTTCCAGAATGATCAGCAGCATCGGCAAATACATCGCTTTTTCAAAATAGACGATTTCCTCTTGTGAGATCAACGGCATAATTGGCACCTCCTCAAAAGGGAACACTTGTTCTTATTTTTAATTTTAGCGCTATTTTTGGAAATTACAATAGCCCCTGCCAAATAATCACCGGAACCCCTTTTAAATGAATGCATCCATGCCATGAAAAAAGAGCTGTCCGGGAAGTCTGTTTGCAGACTTTCCGGACAGCTCTTTTCATTTAATTGAACGGTAAACCCATAATGATCCTATGAAAAATCCGGAAGAGGCCCACATGAACGGCTCATGCCAGAACCATACCGAAACTGAGATGCCGGCGAATGACAGGATGGTGAAGATGCCTGCAAACATCCGGCTTTGCAGATCGCGCTCATGCTGGCGATTGCGTCCGTCGCGATTTTCGATGTAATGCCTCATCCGCTCCGGCTCTTCCAAATAACTGATGACTTTCTGCGGCAGCACCCGGAATGGACCCGAAGCGTTCAGCACCCAACGCAGTACATCGCTTTTGCCGAAGACCGGCTTGCCTTCTTTTTGGGTCGATGCCCATTCCAGAACGCGCGGCCGAGCCAATGCCAATAGGTCAATGCCGGGATCCAGCACGTTCAGCACACCGACAAAGATCGAAGCCGCGCGCCCGAAGAATGCGAATTCAGCCGGCAGCTGCACTGGCTGTGTCCGCACGATGTTCTGCATGTCCTTGAACAGCCGCTCCACTACAAAGCTGTCCATCTGCATCAATTCGTCCGATTCGTACGCGGCGACCAATCGGGAAATCGTATCGGCCAAAAGCTCCCGGTTAGCTTGAGGCAACAAAAAGCGCAGCTCTTCAAGCGCATCAAGAACCAATTCGTAATTTTTGAAGATGATGCCTTCTGCCATCCGCAGGACAGCCTGTGAATCGGCCGCCGTAATCGTGCCCGTCATGCCGAAATCGATCAGCACAATCGTGCCGTCAGGCTTCAGCAGAATGTTTCCGCCGTGCGGATCCGCGTGGAATTGTCCGCCATATAAAATCTGTTCGAGGAACAGGATGAACAGCCGCTCCGCGATTTCATGGCGGTCAAGCCCGTGTTTTTCAATAAAGGCCAAGTCGGTGATGCGTGCCCCTTCGATCCATTCCATGACAAGGACGCGGCGCGTCGATAAATCATCGAAATAGACAGGGAAATGGATACCGTCCATTTCAGAAAAACGATCTGCGAACGCGCGGCCGCTTTGCAGTTCTTGCTGGAAGTTCAATTCTGCACCGATGGTTTCAGTCATTTCGCCGAACAGTTGAGTAAAATTGATTTGCTTGGATAGCGGCGTAAAGTTCTTGATAAACCAGATGACGATGCGCATCGCCTGAAAATCCGCCCGCAGCAATTTCTCGGTTCCAGGACGCTGGATTTTCACGGCCACGACAGTGCCATCTTTCAGCATCCCTTTATAGACTTCTCCGATAGATGCGGAAGCGACAGCCGAATCGGACAATTCCGACAGGTAGCTGGAATAAGGGGAATTCCATTCGGTTTCCAATACAGAAATGATTTTTTCACGCTCCACTGACGGTACACGGTCCGTCAGCCCCTCGAGCTCTTCAAGAAAGGACTTTGGCATGATGTCGGCCCGAGTTGATAAAAATTGCCCCATCTTGATCATCAGGCCGCCGAGTTTCAGTGCCAAGGTCTTATATTGTTTCGCTTGTTTAGTCACCAGCGTGTTCCATTTCTCCTCGACGAGAGGATTCCAGGCTCCACGGTGGCGCCGTTGGAACAACGTGGCTTGCGTATAAAATTTAACGGCCATAAAGACGATGCGATAAATGCGAATAAACGAAAACTGATTCATGAATGCGTGTCCCCCTCTCTGCGCTTAATTATAGA
>DATISS010000012.1:0-47286 GCA_035468565.1 Planococcus sp. (in: firmicutes) | reverse complement strand
TTGTTCTCTTTTATTGTAAAGAAATTTCGCATGTTTGTCGAGAGATAATATTGTCAGACCGATGAACTCTGAGATGCTATAATTTAAACGAGGTGAAAAAAATGCTAAAAATAAACCAAATGGAATTGGGTCCAATCCAGACCAATTGCTACATCATTTCGAATGACGCCAAAGAATGCCTGATTTTCGACCCGGGCGAGGAAGCGGATAAAATCATCGCATTCCTCCAGAAAAAACAATTGACGCCCATCGCTATTTTATTGACCCATGCACATTTCGACCATATCGGTGCTGTGGATGCGCTGAGAGACAAATACGGAATCCCCGCCTATCTGCACAAGCTGGAGAAAGAATGGCTGGGCAAGCCGAATCTGAACGGCTCCGGCAAATATTCGATGGTGCCCGACTACCGATTGAAAGATGCGGATATTCTGCTCGACGCAGAAAAGCAGCTGGTCATCGGCGGATTCAAGATGGATGTTTTCCATACACCCGGCCATTCGCCAGGCAGTGTGTCTTATTCGTTCGGACAGGAAGGCTTCGCCATTGTCGGTGATACTTTGTTCCGAGGCAGCATCGGGCGCACCGATCTTGTAGACGGTTCAGAGAAGAAGCTGCTGAAATCGATCAGCGATTCGCTTTTGACCTTGCCGGAGCATATGATCCTTTATCCGGGCCATGGACCGGAAACCACGCCTGAACAAGAGAAACAATCAAATCCATTCCTGCGCGGTTAATAAATGCCAAATAAAAAAGCGGCCAATTTTGGCCGCTTTTTGCTTTTGATTTCGTTTATTAATGTCCAGCTCCAGGCATGTGGATAAACGTTGTGTAATACGTGAATCCTACGAAGAATACAGTTAAGTAAGCTGCGAAAATGTACATGTACATGCGTTCAGAAATATTTAAGAATCCGAGAAGTACAAAAAATCCGGTGTTAGCGACCATTAATAATGATACTTCCACCATATCGCCTACATAAAACAGAACTGCAAAAATACCAGTCCACCATCCCATTAATTTGAACATCTTATCCATGGGTAATCCCTCCTTTGCCACAACACAATAATCTCTTATTTAGTATATAGGAAACGGAGTGAATGTGTAAACAGCGAGTTGACTATTCTTTGTGACAAACAAGTGTATGAATTTTCCGAGGTGTTTTAAAAAGGTTAAAAAAAACGTGAAAAATGAGATTTGGCAAGGATACGGCGATCAAAAATTTATTTTGGAATAAACTATTTATTTCTGAAAAAATGCCGGTTATACTATGTGGGAACAGGGCGGCGGCCCTTGTTCAAAAATCAGGACAGGAGGCGGCTATGCAGGAAATCGTTGAACGCAGATGCAACCAGCTGCTCAGCCAAGCGGCGGAGAGCGGCACCACAGACATCCATATCAAACCCGGTCCAACCGGCTACGACGTCTCTTTCCGCACGTTCCACTCGTTGCGGCAAGTAATGAAAATCCCCCTTGACCTCGGTGATCGCATGATTGCCTATTTCAAATACCTTTCCCTTTTAGACATGAGCGAAAAACGGAAACCCCAAACAGGATCCTTTCATCTCCCGATTCAAGAACTTCCATATTATTTTAGAATATCGACGCTGCCTTCTGTTCTGACGAAAGAAAGCATTGTCATCCGCGTGATGGCAGAAGAAGTCGCGCGCAGCATCCATGAACTGGCGGCTTTCCGCGATTCAGCGCGCCTGCTGGAAAAATTGGCGGAAGCGGACCAAGGGCTGATTTTGCTGACAGGTCCGACCGGTTGCGGGAAATCGACGACCTTGTATTCGCTATTGAAGCATTGCGCCGAAAAACTCAATCGCAACATCATCACGCTAGAAGATCCCGTTGAACGCAAAAACCAGTCGATTCTGCAGATTCAAGTGAACGAAAAAGCGGGGCTCAGCTACGCGGCCGGCCTGAAAGCCATTTTGCGCCATGATCCGGATATCATCATGATCGGTGAAATCCGCGACGCAGACACGGCACAGATTGCCGTGCGCGCCGCACTTACCGGCCATTTGGTCTTTTCGACAATCCACGCGCGCCATTCGGTCGGCTGCCTGCACCGGCTGCACGATTTAGGGGTGTCGTTTGAAGACATGGCCCAGACGCTTATCGCCATTTCCGCGCAGCGCATCGTGCCGGTCTACGCAGACTTTGAACAGTCCAGCGCAGCTTACCGGGCACTTTATGAAATTCTCCACGGAGAGCGGCTCGATGAAGCGATGCTGTCCGCTAAAAACCAGCAGCTATATGTCTTGCCCGAGCATCTGTCATTCGGCGGACAGATCCGCGAGGGGGTGAAGATCGGTGCCATTGAAGCTTCCGCAGAAAAATAAAAAGATCCTTTTCCGCGACCGCGAGAATTTTCTGTCGCGCTTGGCCGTCCTCTTGAGGGAAGGCTATATGCTGCCGACGGCGCTTTCTTTGCTGCTGCCGATGCACACGCCAAAATTAGCGGAAGCATTGGACGGCGTCACGGCGATCCTCAAAAGCGGGGGCAACGCGGCGGAAATCTTGAAATTCCTCGGTTTTAAAGACAATGTGCTGTTCCCAATCGAAATAGCAGAACACCACGGCCGGCTCGCAGAATCGATCGACAGCATCTCGAAAAGTTTCTCGCGCACCGAACAAGTACAGAAAAAGCTGCGCAATATTTTGCTTTATCCCGTGTCGCTGCTGTTCTTCACTTCCGGCTTGTTCCTGTTTTTCCGCACGAGCTATGTGCCGAACCTGGAAAAGCTCATGGCATCATTGAATGCGGACGGTGAAGGGTCGGCTGTGCCGGCCTACTTGCTGAATCTGCCTGATCTGTTTATCGGTTGTTTTGCCGTTGCCGGTATAAGCGCCGCCGTTTTTGCGGCGTTGTTGAAAAAAAGAGGGGCGGCGCAAAAGATCGCCTGGCTGACCCGCCTGCCGGTGCTGCGCACAATTATGGTCTTTTATTGGTCGCATCTGCTGTCGCGGGAACTGGGGACCTTGCTCCACAGCGGCATTTCGCTGCAGGAATCGCTGCAGATGCTGCAAAAACAGAATCACCATTCAATTATTCAATTCATGGCGCAAGTATGCCACAGCGAAGTAGTGAAGGGCGTTCCGCTATCCCAAGCGCTGCGACACCATACGTTTTTCGCTCCGGATATGGCGGCGTTTGTCCAGCACGGTGAGATAGCAGGGTTTTTGGGCAAGGAATTGATTCTCTACAGTGAAGTGATGATGGAGAGGATCGAAGCCCGGACACAGCACTTGCTGAAAATTATCCAGCCGGCATTCTTCATCATGATTGCGGCGTGCATCATCGGCGCCTATCTAGCGATTCTGCTGCCCATGTACAATTTGGTCCATACTATCTAAGGGGGGAAAATTATGCGTTTTATTAAAAATCAAAAAGGCTTCACGCTCATCGAAATGCTTATCGTAATGCTCATCATCACGGTGTTGATCGCCATTGCCATTCCGAACGTCACCAAACAGTCGGCGTCGGTCGATGAAAAAGGCTGCAAGGCTTTTGTTCACATGGTCCAAGGGCAAGTGGAATCGTACCGCATGGACGAAAAAGCGGTTCCGACCCTGGAAAGCCTGGTGTCGAACGACTATTTGAAAGAGGGCGAAACAAGCTGCCCGAACGGCGACGCGATTGTGATTTCGGTTGACGGTGTCGTGTCATCGACAGGCTCTTAAAAGAAGAAGGTTTTACGCTGCTGGAAATGCTCCTGGTGCTCAGTTTGCTGATGGCCGTATCACTGATGGCGGTGCCATCGTATCAGGCGATATCAGCCCAAAGGGAGGAAGCGCGCTTTTTCGACGGTTTGATACGGGACATCTATTACGCCCAGAGTGAATCATACCGGACGAATGCGCCTGTTATGGTTGTGTTCCGGGAAACGGAAGGGCATTATGAAGTTGTCCAGTCCTTTAAAGCGATTTTGCCTGCGCGTAAACTTCCTGAAACGGTGAAATTGAAAGCTTCCAGCAACTTGAAGGCGGTATCCTTTTCGGCGAATGGTTCTGCTACGGCTGCGGGCACCTTATTATTCGAAACGAGCGAAGGCGAAAAAACGCTGATTGTCCATATCGGCAAGGGGAGGCTGGTGTTTTCTGGATGAAAAAGGCTTTTCGTGGGCGGAAACAATGCTGAGCCTGGCGATGCTTTTCATGATGTTCGGGACGCTGCTGCCGGTGATGCAGCAGCTGCAGCAATCGCTCCATGCGAAAAAAGAGCGGCTTATCGCCTATGAAACCTTGCATGAAGCCGCAATCGAAATAACGGGTTACGGCGGAGCAGCGGGCGAGCGCAAGGCTGGCGGGACGCTTTACCGCTGGGAGATGGCGGAGCAGCTTTGTGTCTATTACAATGATTACCGGAATGAACAGAAAAAGGAATGCCTTGAATGAATCGAGTGGCGGACGAAAAAGGTTTTACGTTTCTCGCATCGCTTTTTGAGCTGATGCTGCTGATGGTGTTCCTGCCGCTCATCGTGCTGTTTTTTGTTTTTATACGTGGATTCTTCGAAGAAGCGGATCCGCAGACAGCGGAATGGTTTTTGTTTGCCGGGGAATTGCGGAGCTATTTGTCAGGTGCCGACTCGATTGTCATCATCAATAATGGCGCCGGCGTGCGAATCGTACAAGATGGCAATGAATACGACATTGAAAGCTATGACAAATTCATCCGCAAGCAGAAGTTCCGCCAAGGGCATGAAGTCATGCTGACGGGCGTCAAAGCAGCCAATTTTTCTTTGCAGGGTTACAACCTGCTGCTGCGGGCGGAATTCACAGATGGCGAAATTTTGGAGGAGGAATATGTTTTTACGCAGCCTTAAATGCGGGAAAGGTTCGATTTATCCAGTGTCCGCCGTCTTTTTTCTTTCTGCCCTTATCCTTATGTCGCATGCGGTAGCTGTCTACATTATTCAATATAAGACGTATGACAGTTTGGAAAATTTGCACAGACATGCTACGATACAACTACTAGAAGAAATTGCGCAACATAAAATACCTGAGTAGCAGGATGCAATGGGTGGTAAGATGAAAAGAATATATTTGGTCGGATTTATGGGCTGCGGCAAAAGTGCCGTCGGCAGAAGGCTTAGTTTTTTATTGAAAGTCCCTTTCTACGATATGGACAAGGAAATCGTCCGGCAGACCGGAATGGAGATCCCGGAAATCTTTGCGCAATTCGGCGAAGAATACTTCAGGGATCTCGAAACACAATTTCTGAAGAATTTCACTCACGATAATTGCATCGTTTCCACAGGCGGCGGTGTTTCGATGCGTGAGGAAAACCGCAAAATCATGCGGGCGACAGGGCTGGTGCTATTTTTGGATGCTCCGTTCCGGGAAATTTGGCGGCGGATCCATAAAGATCCGAACCGCCCGATCGTCCGAAACTCCACGCGAGAAGAAATTGAAGCGATTTTCAAAAAACGCTACCGTTTCTATAAAGAAGCGGCGCATATTACAATCCGCACGGAGTTCCGGACGCTGCGGCAGATTACCCAGTATGCCGCGTTTCAAGTGAATCGACTAAAAGGCGAATGATTTTTTTATTCATATGATAATCGTTCGTGTTTGGTTCGTTCTATTAAAAAAGATTGCGCTTCCGCTCATACAATGTTAGGATATAGACAAAGTTATACTATTCTGTATAACTGTTTGGACCAAACATTTGATTTGGGCGGATGATTGCACGAGGAGAGAACGCGAAAGCGTCGCCGAAGGAGCAAATGACAATATGTCATGAATCTCTCAGGCAAAAAGACTCGTGCAGGACGCATCTCTGGAGAACGCTGCTCAGCAGCTACCAAAGAGGAAAGCCGTAAAGGTAAACTTTCAGGTTCCAGGACAGAGATTTCCCTATTGAAGGGAAATCTCTGTCCTTTTTTTGTGGAATTTGACATCCAAGGAGGAAGACGAATGGGAGAATTGCAGCGCACACCTCTTTTTGAGGCGTATTCAAAGTATGGCGGAAAGACGATCGATTTTGGCGGTTGGGAACTTCCGGTCCAATTTTCGAGCATCAAAGAAGAACACGAAGCGGTAAGAACGAAAGCTGGATTATTTGATGTATCCCATATGGGCGAAATTTTTGTGTCAGGCGAAGGCAGCCTCGAATTTCTTCAGAACCTGGTGACGAATGACGTTTCCAAGATCAAGGACGGCCAAGCGCAATACACGGCAATGTGCTACTACGATGGCGGTACCGTGGATGATTTGCTGGTCTACAAAATGGCCGACAACGATTATCTGCTGGTGGTCAACGCCTCGAACATCGAAAAAGATTTTGAATGGATGCAAAAAAACGCTGGAGATGGCGTCGTTCTCAAAAACGAATCTGAAAATTACGGTTTATTGGCTTTCCAAGGCCCTATGGCAACCCAAATCCTTCAGCGGCTGACGGCGGAAGATTTATCCGCTATCCGCCCGTTCCGTTTTAAAGCGGATGTTGAAGTCAGCGGCTACCGGGTCATATTATCCCGCACAGGCTATACCGGTGAAGATGGCTTTGAAATATACGCGAGCCCGGTAGCTGTAGTGGCGTTATGGGATAAGATTTTGGAAGAAGGCAAAGAAGACGGCGCAGTGCCGGCTGGGCTAGGGGCGCGAGATACATTGCGTTTTGAAGCATGCCTGGCGCTTTACGGACAAGAATTGTCTAAAGACATCTCGCCGCTGGAAGCGGGCATCAATTTCGTTGTCAAATTGGATAAAGAACAAAATTTCAACGGCAAAGCTGCACTGGCCGCCCAAAAAGCCGATGGCATTCCGCGCAAACTTGTCGGCATTGAGATGATTGACAAAGGAATTCCACGCCACGGCTATAAAGTGTTCGCTAACGGCGAGCTTATCGGTGAAGTGACGACAGGGACGCAATCTCCTACGCTGAAGAAAAACATCGGCCTGGCGCTTGTCGCCCGCGAATTTGCTGAACTTGGCACAGAGCTTGAAGTGGAGATCCGCAATAAACGCCTGAAAGCGAAAACAGTCGAAACGCCATTTTACAAACGGTCAAAATAATCTCATTTGAAAAGGGGACAGCACTCGATGAAACATCGCTACTTACCAATGACGTCTCAAGACGAAAAAGAAATGCTGGAAGCTATTGGCATCCAGTCGATTGATGAGCTTTTTGCAGATATTCCGGAGAAAGTGCGTTTTAAAGGCGAATACAACATCAAAGCGGCAAAATCAGAATCTTCTTTAACAAAAGAACTGTCGCAATTGGCTGCGAAAAATGCGGATTCAAACCGTTATGCTTCATTCCTTGGAGCGGGTGTCTACGATCATTACAAACCGATCATCGTCGACCACGTCATTTCGCGTTCTGAATTTTACACAGCTTATACACCTTACCAGCCGGAAATTTCACAAGGCGAGCTGCAAGCAATTTTTGAATTCCAAACGATGATCAGTGAATTGACGGGCATGGATCTTGCGAACTCTTCGATGTATGACGGAGGCACAGCTCTAGCGGAAGCGGGTATGCTTGCTGCGGGCCACACGCGCCGCAAAAAAATCCTCGTATCGCGCGCGGTCCATCCGGAAACACGTGATGTCGTTCGTACTTATGCATTGGGGCAATCGATTGCTGTCGAAGAAATTCCATTGAAAGATGGCCATACCGACCTCGATGCTCTAAAAGAGATGATCGACGGAGACACGGCTGCGGTCATGGTGCAATACCCGAATTTCTTCGGCCAAATTGAAGACTTGAAAGGGCTCGAGCCGATCATCCATGAAGCGGGCGCATTGTTCGCGGTTTCGTCTAACCCATTGGCGTTAGGGGCATTGACGCCTCCAGGCAAACTGGGAGCTGACATCACCGTCGGCGACGCACAGCCTTTCGGCATCTCGGAAGCGTTCGGCGGCCCGCATTGCGGCTATTTCGCTGTTACAAAGCAATTGATGCGCAAAGTTCCAGGCCGCCTAGTCGGTGAAACGGTTGATGAAGATGGCCGCCGTGGATTCGTCTTGACGCTCCAAGCGCGCGAACAGCACATTCGCCGCGACAAAGCGACTTCGAATATTTGTTCGAACCAAGCGTTGAATGCTTTGGCTGCTGCTGTAGCGATGACGGCTCTTGGCAAGGCAGGCGCGAGAGAAATCGCCGTCCAGAACATTACCAAAACACATTATATGAAGCAACAATTAAAAGGAGCAGGCTTTGACGTGATATTTGACGGAGCCCATTTCAACGAATTGACTGTGAAAACCAAAACACCTTCGAAAGAATTGAATGCACGCTTGCTCCAAAAAGGCATGATCGGCGGCTACGACCTTGGGCGCAGCTATCCGGAACTTGCAGGCCATACGCTTGTCGCGGTAACAGAACAGCGGACAAAAGAAGAGATTGATGCATTCGTGCAGGAACTTGCTGCAGCAGTGCAGGAAATGGGGGCTACTCATGCATAAAGATAACCAACCACTCATTTTTGAAATGACGAAAGAAGGCCGTGTGGGCTATAGCTTGCCAGAATTGGACGTGCCGGAGATCGACTTAAACGATATCATGCCTGCCGGTTTGATCCGCGAAGAAGCGGCTGAGTTGCCGGAAGTGTCTGAACTGGATATCATGCGTCATTACACGGCATTGTCGAAACGCAACCACGGCGTCGATTCAGGTTTCTATCCGTTAGGTTCTTGCACGATGAAATACAATCCGAAAATCAATGAATCCGTCGCGCGCTATCCTGGATTCGCCAATATCCATCCGTTGCAGGACGAGTCTACGGTCCAAGGCGCTATGGAATTGATGTTCGACCTTCAAGAGCATTTAAAGGAAATCACGGGCATGGACGAAGTGACGCTTCAGCCTGCAGCTGGTGCACACGGTGAATGGACTGGCTTGATGATGATCCGTGCTTACCACGAATCACGCGGCGATATGAACCGCACAAAAGTCATCGTGCCGGATTCAGCGCATGGCACAAATCCAGCTTCGGCGACTGTTGCCGGTTTTGAAACGGTAACTGTCAAGTCGAATGAACACGGGCTCGTCGATCTGGACGATTTGAAACGGGTAGTCGGAGACGACACAGCGGCATTGATGCTGACCAACCCGAACACATTGGGCCTTTTTGAAGAGCAGATCCTAGAAATGGCTGCCATCATCCACGGAGTTGGCGGGAAACTGTATTACGATGGTGCGAACTTGAATGCCGTCATGTCGAAAGCACGCCCTGGCGACATGGGCTTCGATGTTGTCCATTTGAATTTGCATAAAACATTCACAGGACCGCATGGCGGCGGCGGACCAGGTTCTGGCCCAGTCGGCGTCCATAAAGACCTGATCCGTTATTTGCCAAGCCCAGTGCTGGTGAAGACAGGCGATGCTTACACATTCGATTACAACCGTCCGGAAACCATCGGACGCGTAAAACCGTTCTATGGCAACTTCGGCATTAACGTCCGCGCCTACACGTATATCCGCTCGATGGGGCCGGATGGCTTGAAAGCCGTGACCGAATACGCGGTTCTGAACGCGAACTACATGATGCGTAAGCTGCAGCCTTTCTTCGACTTGCCGTATGACCGTCATTGCAAGCATGAATTTGTCTTGAGCGGCCGCCGCCAGAAAAAATTGGGCGTGCGTACCTTGGATATGGCGAAACGTTTGCTTGACTTCGGCTACCATCCGCCGACGATCTATTTCCCATTGAATGTCGAGGAAGCCATGATGATCGAGCCGACCGAAACCGAATCCAAAGAAACGCTCGATGCATTTATCGACGCGATGATCCAGATTGCCAAGGAAGTCGAAGACAATCCGGAAATCGTGCAGAATGCACCGCATACGACGGTGATCAAGCGCCTGGACGAAACACAGGCAGCCCGTAAACCGGTATTGCGCTACACGAAAGCTGAATAGCATATCTTAGCCCCTCTGAATTTTCAGAGGGGTTTTTTAGCTTGGGAGCGAATGGTCGAGTCGAAAATTGGCGAGCCTGAAATGAAAAAAGCCTTTCCGTCAAGGAAAGGCTTTGCTAGTTGATTATTTAATTTTGACCTTGCCGCTCCATTGCTTGAAGCCGCCTTGCAATTGATACAATTGGTCGTAGCCTTTTTTCTTAAGGAACAAAGCGACACGCCCGCTGCGTATACCGTTTTGGTCATAGATGTAAACGGGTTTGTCAGCGCGGATTTCTTTGTAGCGCTGGTTCAATTGGGTCTGCGGGATATTGCGCGCGCCCAGGATATGGCCGTTCGCATAATCTTTCGCTTCACGTACATCGATCAGCTGCGCTTTGCGGTAGCCTTCGATGAATTGTTCTTGTGTCAAAGTGATTACGGCTTTCTTGATGCGGAAGTATGAAATTGCAGCAAAGATGAGCACTGCAAATACGACGCCTAAAGTAATGTAAAGAAAATCCAATGTTCTTGCCCCTTTCTTTTCTCTCTTTATTATAAAAGATGGAGTGACTCTTATTCAATGGCAATGTTACACTAAATTAAGAATTTAGGGGGCGATCTTGTGAATTTTCAAGAATGGTTATTCATCGATACCGGCAAAGCGCCGGCTTCGTTTAATATGGCGCTCGATGAAGCGCTGCTGAATTGGCATAGCGAAGGGCTGATCCCGCCGGTCATCCGATTTTATGGCTGGGAACCTGCTGCGTTGTCGATCGGCTATTTTCAAAAAGTCGAACAGGAAATTGATATGGAGGCTGTAAAAACACTCAGACTTGGCTTTGTGCGTCGGCCGACCGGCGGCAGAGGTGTGCTGCACGAGCATGAGCTGACGTATAGCATCATCGTCAGCGAAGCCTATCCGGATATGCCGGAAACGGTGACAGAGGCTTATAGGGTACTCAGTGAAGGCTTATTGGAGGGCTTCAGGAATTTGGGGCTTGATGCGTATTTTTCGATTCCCGAAAGTGAAAACGAAAAAGCGGATCTGAAAAAACCGAAAAGCGCGGTGTGTTTTGACGCGCCGAGCTGGTATGAAATGGTCGTTGCCGGCAAAAAGGTCGCGGGCAGTGCACAGACGCGCCAAAAAGGGGTAATCCTTCAGCACGGCGCCATCTTGATTGACTTGGATGCCGAAAAATTATTATCGGTGTTCAAGTTCAAGGATGAAGCTTCGAAAGAACGGATGCGTAAAAAAATTCCGGAAAAAGCCGTGTCGATCAATTCGCTGCTTGATAACGGCGTCACTGCGGAGCACTGCGTACCGCTGTTCAAAGCTGGATTTGAGAAGGCTTTATCGATCCAGTTGACGCCTTACCAATTGTCGGAAAACCAGCTCGCTGAAGTGCGGGAAATCGAAGAAAAGCGCTACGCGAACGACGACTGGAATTTCCGCGCCTAAAGACTCATTTTATAACGTCGGTTTTGGCAGAAACCGTAGCACATTCAGCTTTGAGACGTCTCACGGAAAAACCAGCAAAATTTTGTTATTGCAGAGACGTTTCAATATATAGTAGGATGGGAATTGTATTAATACTATATATAGTGTTTACTCCATATAATATGAAGGAGGAAATGTCAAATGGTTTCTGCCACTCAAAAAAAATATTCGTTAAATCCGGTGTCGTTGAATAGCGATATCCAGTCGTTCCCTCAAGTCCACGTAATCACGCCGGACATGAAAACGACACATAAAGGGGTATCCCGCCTCGTGATGATCGACCGTTATTCTTTTAAGGATACGGAGAAAAAGACGCTCAAAGCAGGCGACTTTGTCGTATTGACCGTCAAGCAAGATCCTAAATTCCCGGCTCGCGGACTCGGATTCATCGTTTCCGTCGACAAAGCGGCAAACACTGCGCAAGTTTGGATCGAGGAAGATTACCGCAGCGCAATCGACAAACCGGAAGAAGCGGAAGCAGGCATCGTCAACCGCAGCCTGGATGTCATCGAAAAGCCTTTGGAAGTTTATTACGAACAAATTGCGAAACGCAATGCGACAGGGCTCGCGTCCGTTGAAACGACGCCTGAAAAACGCGAGCATTGGTTCAATAAATTCTATGAGCAGCTTGTCGGGCTTAAATTCATTCCCGCAGGTCGTGTCCTTTACGGAGCGGGCGCCGGTACGGATGTTACGTATTTCAATTGTTACGTGATGCCGTTCGTCGCTGACTCGCGCGAAGGCATTTCCGACCACCGCAAGCAAGTGATGGAAATCATGAGCCGCGGAGGAGGCGTCGGCACGAACGGCTCGACGCTGCGTCCGCGCAATACGCTGGCGAGAGGCGTCAATGGCAAATCTTCCGGCTCGGTTTCATGGCTGGACGATATCGCGAAATTGACTCATCTCGTCGAACAAGGCGGCTCGCGCCGCGGTGCGCAAATGATCATGCTTGCTGACTGGCATCCGGATATTGCGGAATTCATCATTTCGAAAATGCAGAATCCGCGCATTCTCCGTTACTTGATCGAAAACACGGAAGATGAAACGATCAAAAAACTTGCCCATGAAAAATTGAAATTCAAAGCGCTGACGGAACAAGAAGTTGCAATGTACCAAGGGATCTTGAATTACCGAGCGATTCCTGGGATGGGCGGCTTCAACGAAAAAATCATGCGCGATGCTGAAACGAAGCTTCGCGACGGCGGAACATACACTGTCCATAACGAAGAATTCCTGACAGGTGCGAATATTTCGGTCACTTTGACGGATGATTTCATGAAAGCGGTCGAAGAAGAAGCGGATTACGATTTGCGCTTCCCGGCGGTTGAATCGTACTCGAAGGAAGAAATGGCTGTCTATAACAAAACATGGCACGAAGTTGGAGATGTGCGTGAATGGGAACGCATGGGCCATAAAGTGCGCGTTTACCGCACGATGAAAGCGCGCGAGCTTTGGAACCTCATCAACGTCTGCGCGACGTACTCTGCAGAGCCTGGCATTTTCTTTATCGACAACGCCAATGCAAAAACGAATGCGACAGCATACGGCCAAAAAGTCGTTGCGACAAATCCATGTGGAGAACAGCCGCTAGCGCCTTATTCGGTGTGCAACTTGGCGGCAGTCAACTTGGCGCAATTTGCAGATGCCAAAACAAAGCAAGTCGATTTTAGAGCGTTGAAAGAAACGGTCAAAGTCGGCGTCCGCATGCAGGACAACGTCATCGACGCAACGCCTTACTTCCTAGAAGAAAACCGGGTACAGGCACTTGGCGAACGACGCGTCGGCCTCGGCGTCATGGGGCTTGCGGATCTGCTGATTTATTGCGACAAAGAATACGGTTCGCCTGAAGGCAACGAATTGGTCGATGAAATCTTTAAAACCATCGCAGCTGCAGCTTACGAAGAATCGGTCCAATTGGCGTCTGAACGCGGCAGCTTCCCGTTCCTAATCGGCAAAACCGATGAAGAGACGGCGGCGCTGCGCAAAGCGTTCACTGAAACAGGCTTTATGCAAGGCATGCCGCAAGAGATTCGCGCAAGCATCCTTGAAAACGGCATCCGCAATTCGCATTTGCTGACAGTAGCGCCAACTGGTTCGACAGGCACGATGGTCGGCGTATCGACCGGCCTGGAGCCATATTATTCATTCACGTATTACCGCAGCGGCCGCCTTGGGAAATTCATCGAGGTAAAAGCTGATATCGTGCGTGAATACTTGAAAAACAACCCTGAAGCGGACGAGGAAAACCTTCCGAAAGCGTTTGTCACTTCTATGGACTTGGCGCCGGAAGCCCACGCTGATGTACAATGCATCATCCAGCGCTGGATCGATTCGTCCATCTCCAAAACGGTCAATGCACCGCGCGGCTATACAGTCGAACAAGTGGAAGGCGTATACGAACGTCTTTACAAAGGCGGCGCGAAAGGCGGCACGGTTTATGTCGACGGCAGCCGTGACTCCCAAGTATTGACGTTGAAAGCGGAAGACAACACGTTCGAAGAACCGCATCAAGAAGAAGTGAAAGGCAAGCGCCCGATCGTTCTTATTGATACGATTCAAGATCTGCGTTCAACCAACGTTTCGATCGGCTCTGAAGTGGGCGATACTTGCCCAGTCTGCCGCCAAGGAACTGTTGAAGAAATGGGTGGCTGCAATACATGCACCAATTGCAACGCCCAATTGAAATGCGGGCTTTAATCGAATAGCAATACCCATTAAACGCGACGGCTCCGGCCGCCGCGTTTTTTTTGCGTCCAAATTCAACAGCAAACGGCATTGAAAAAAATAAATGTATAAAACTACATAGGGTTTTATTGATAAAAATCAAGAACGTAACAAGAAGCGCGCAGAATCTTGTAATTCCTGAAAAGATGCCAAATAGAGGAAAGATTTGCTCTCTTAGGCTGCTGTGATAAAATAATGAAGAATGTGACAGGATAGGAGTGGGGTCAATGAAAGTGTTGTGTTTGAACGGACCAAACCTGAATCGCCTCGGCAAGCGCGAAAAGGAAGCGTACGGCACGTTTACGCTGGAGGAGTTGGAAACAGAGCTGATGGATTTTTCGGCGGGCAACGGGATTGAGCTTTCCTGTATGCAGTCGAACCATGAAGGCGAACTGATAGACTGGATCCATCAGGCTGCGGACGATGGCACAGATGCCATTGTGCTGAATGCGGGGGCTTATACCCATACGAGCGTTGCGATACGCGATGCGATTGCGTCCATCCAGATTCCTGTTATCGAAGTACATATTTCAAACGTTTACAAGCGGGAAGAGTTCCGCCGCCATTCCCATATTGCGCCAGTTGCTGCCGGGCAGATCACGGGATTCGGCAAGGATGTTTACAAACTTGCGCTGCATGCGCTGCTTTTAACCCAATCGAGAGGATGAAACGAGTGAAACTTCAAAAATTGCGCAACGAAATGAAACAACAGAATATCGAGGCTTTGTTGATCACGAGCCAATATAATTTACGGTACATAACAGAATTTACGGGGTCCTCAGGCCTTGCTCTCGTCACTCAGGAAAAAGCGTATTTCGTCACGGATTTCCGTTATACGGAACAGGCATCTGCACAAGTTAAAGAGTTCGAAGTGGTGCAGGCGAAGGCCAATCTGCTAGAAGAAGTGGCCGAGATTTCAAAATCACTTGGCCTTGGATCGGTGTCATTCGAACAGGATCATGTAACATTTGCGTCTTACACACAATACGCTGAAAAATTAGAAGCTGAGCTGAAACCCGCAAGTGGGCTGATCGAGAAAATTCGCATGATCAAAACACCGGAAGAAGTGGAAGTATTAAAAGCGGCCGCGAAAATCGCCGATGACGCGTTCGAATATATCTGCACGTTCATCAAGCCAGGAATGGCTGAAGTAGAAGTTTCCAACGAGTTGGAGTTCTTCATGCGCAAGCAAGGGGCGACTTCATCCTCTTTCGATATCATCGTCGCGTCAGGCAGTCGTTCCGCTCTGCCGCATGGTGTCGCATCAGATAAAAAAATCGAAGAAGGCGATATGATTACATTGGATTTCGGCGCTTTATACAATGGCTACATCTCCGATATTACTCGCACGGTCGCTGTCGGGGAGCCATCTGAAAAGATGAAGGAAATCTACCAGATCGTCCTGGACTCCCAAGTGCTTGCGCTCCAAAATATCAAACCCGGGATGACCGGCATTGAAGCGGACGCGATTGCACGCGACCATATCAAGTCGAAAGGCTACGGGGAAGCGTTCGGCCATTCGACCGGGCATGGCATCGGGCTTGAAGTCCATGAAGCTCCAGGACTTTCATCCAAGTCGAAGACCGTCCTTGAGCCAGGCATGGCCGTGACAGTGGAGCCGGGAATTTATCTGCCAGGTATTGGCGGAGTCCGCATAGAAGATGATATACTTATCACTGAGTCCGGCAATGAACGATTGACCCACTCCACAAAAGAACTGCGCATTTTACAAGTAACGGAGGAAATTAAATGATCTCAGTAAACGATTTTAAAACAGGCGTCACAATAGAAGTGGATAACGGAATTTGGCGCGTCATGGAATTCCAGCACGTCAAACCGGGCAAAGGCGCAGCGTTCGTACGTACAAAGCTCCGCAACCTGCGCACAGGAAGCGTCACTGAAAAAACGTTCCGCGCCGGCGAGAAAGTCGCTAAAGCGCAGATCGACAACAGCAAAATGCAATACCTTTACGCAAGCGGCGATGTCCATGCATTCATGGATACAGAAACATACGATCAAATCGAATTGCCGGAAAAAAGCATTCAATACGAATTGAAATTCCTGCAAGAAAACATGGAAGTTCAAGTTATCCAATTCCAAGGCGAAGTGCTTGGAGTGGAATTGCCGAATACGGTCGTGCTTGAAGTGGCCGAAACTGATCCAGGCATCAAAGGTGATACAGCGAGCGGCGGGACGAAACCCGCTAAACTGACGACCGGCCTTGTGATCCAAGTGCCTTTCTTCATCAACGAAGGCGATAAGCTGATCATCAACACGACTGATTCTTCATACGTTTCACGCGCTCAATAATCCATGCAATCGGCCTCTATATTATAGGGGCCTTTTTTTAAATATTCAGTTGGCTATTTCAAATTGAATTGAAAAAGTCTAAAATGGGATAGTGGCAACAAATATACATAAAGGGGAGTCGGATCAATTGAAAATCCAAGAAATTCGCGAAATCATCAAATTGGTGGATGGATCGTCTATCGACGAATTCACATACGAGGCTGAAGGCGTCAAAGTGAAATTGAAGAAAAATAACGGTGCTGTACAAGCGCCGGCAACACAAGCTGCACCAGCAGCGCCTAAAGCAGAGGCAAGTGCACCTGCACCGGCCGTAAACACTGCACCAGCAGCAAAGGCGGAAGAATTGATTTCAGAAGAAGCACCTGAATTGGCAGTGGACAACAACGACGACTTGCATAAAATTTTGTCACCGATGGTTGGGACATTCTACGTATCTCCATCTCCGGAAGACGAAGCTTATGTACAAGTAGGTTCGAAAGTAACCGCTGACCAAGTGGTCTGTATCGTCGAAGCGATGAAGCTGTTCAATGAAATCGAAGCGGAAGTGGATGGGGAAATCACAGAAATCCTGGTCAAAGACGGCCAGTTGGTTGAATACGGCCAACCTCTATTCCTCGTTAAAACAAACTGAGGAGGGGAACTCTATGAAAAAAGTGTTAATTGCCAACCGCGGTGAAATTGCTGTCCGCATTATCCGTGCCTGCAAAGAAATGGATATCGCGACAGTTGCAGTCTATTCGGAAGCCGATAAGGAAGCGCTTCACGTCGAGCTTGCAGATGAAGCTTATTGCATCGGACCGAAAGCATCGAAAGACAGTTACTTGAATTTCTCCAATATCATTTCCGTAGCAAAATTGACGAATTGCGATGGCATCCACCCAGGATATGGCTTCTTGGCGGAGAATGCCAGTTTCGCAGAACTTTGCGAAGCGTGCGATATCATGTTCATCGGACCAACTTCGGCAGCCATTTCGAAAATGGGCACGAAAGACGTCGCCCGTGAAACAATGAGGCTGGCGGGCGTCCCTGTAGTCCCAGGCTCTACCGGCATTGTCGGCAGTGAAAAAGAAGGCTTGGAAATCGCGGAAGAACTCGGATTTCCGGTCATTATCAAAGCAACAGCAGGAGGCGGGGGCAAGGGCATACGCGTCGCCCGCAACCGTGAAGATTTTATCACTGGCCTGCGCATGACCCAAAAAGAGGCAGCCGCAGCGTTTGGCAATCCCGGTGTCTACATTGAGAAATTCATCGAGGATTTCCGCCACATCGAAATCCAAGTAATGGCAGATTCGCACGGCAACGCTATCCATTTAGGCGAACGCGATTGTACGATTCAGCGCCGCATGCAGAAATTGGTCGAAGAAGCGCCGTCTCCAGCGCTCAGCCCGGAATTGCGTGCTGAGATGGGCGATGCCGCAGTAAAAGCGGCTCTTGCCGTCAATTATCGCGGAGCCGGTACTGTCGAGTTCATCTTCGACGCCGTCAACCAAAAATTCTATTTCATGGAAATGAATACCCGCATTCAGGTCGAGCATCCGGTCACAGAAATGATCACCGGCATCGACTTGATCCAGCAGCAGCTGAAAGTCGCATCTGGCGAAACTTTGGCATACACGCAAGAAGACGTTACCTTCAAAGGGTGGTCAATCGAATGCCGCATCAATGCAGAAAATCCGGCGAAGAACTTCATGCCGTCTGCAGGGAAAGTATCGATGTACCTCGCTCCGGGCGGCCTCGGCGTGCGCGTCGATTCGGCGATGTATCCAGGCTACAGCATTCCGCCGTATTACGATTCGATGGTTGCGAAGCTGATCACATTTGCGGATACGCGCGAAGAAGCGATTGCCAAGATGAAACGCGCATTGAGCGAGTTTGCCATCGAAGGCGTCCACACGACCATCCCGTTCCATTTGAAATTAATGGATCATGAAGTATTCAAATCCGGGGATTTCAACACGAAATTCCTTGAAAAATATGATGTTCTAGAGTCTTAAAAGGAGAGTTGCCATATGGCTGAAAAAACAGCACCGTATTTGCGCATGAAATCACATGGCGCAAAGGAATTAGGCAGCATCGAAGTAGCGCCTGAAGTATTGGAGATCATCGCAAGCATTGCGGTATCCGATATCGAAGGAATCGCCAGCATGCGCGGCAATTTTGCATCCGGCGTCGTTGAGCGCTTGGGCAAAAAAGTCCACGGCAAAGGCGTCAAATCCGAGCTGTCAGAAGCTGGATTGATGATTGATGTGTATTGTGTAGTTAATTATGGAGTGTCTATTCCGAAGACGGCGCAGCAAGTCCAGGAACATGTGCGCCAGACGCTTGAGAATATGACAAGCCTTCAGACACAGGAAGTCAACGTCCACATTACCGGCGTGCAATTTGATACGCCGCATACAGAAGAGCAGCATTAAAGAGCTGCCCGATAAGTCCGGAACACGGGCTTGTTGGGCAGCTTTTGTTAGATAACTGTATATACTCCGCAAAACTGCTGCGCTTGCCGCGGGCGAGCGCTGAGCCGCTTCGTCGCTGCGCTTCTGCAGGGTCTCAGCTTTCTCGCTTTCCCGCAGGCGTCTCCGCAGTTTTGCTTCGTATCTACAAGATAGCGAAACCACATGAGCTTTTTATTTTATATAGTGCTTATCCAGCGCCGGCGCGTCAAAGGGCTAGGCAAGGAGATGGCCAAATGGAATTTGGACCATTTCCTTTGCATCGTTGCATCGTTGCATCGTTGCGCTCCGCTTCGCTAGCTTCGAAGCAAACCCAGATAACAGGATTTATTTCTGTTTTCATGAGATAGGTATAACTATTGCTTCTGCATCGTTGCGCTCCGCTTCACTAGCTTCGAAGCAAAACTGAGGTGCGCCCTACGGCGGCACCTCAGTTTGTCAGAACATTTCAAACTTGGAACTTCAAAAGGATTACCTGTATAATGAGGGGTAATTAGTGTGAAAAGGGGACCGGAAATTATATGAAACGACATGAGGCACGAGAAAAGGCGCTCCAGACTTTATTCCAAATCGATGGCACAGAGCTGACAATCGGCGAAGCTACTGAGCACGTGATGGGTGAAGGCGTGGAGAAAGATAATTTTTACGAGCTATTGGTCGAAGGTACGCATGCGAATATGGCGGCGATCGATGAAAAGCTGATTGGCCATCTGGAAAACTGGTCGCTTGAACGCCTTCCAAAAGTGGAACGGACGATTCTCCGCATGGCGGTGTTCGAGCTTGCTTTCATGGAAGATGCTCCTGCAAGTGTCGTGATGAACGAAGCGATTGAGCTGAGCAAAACTTTCGGTGACGATAAATCCAGCCGCTTTGTGAATGGCGTGCTGTCAAAATTTACTGACGAACTAGCAAACTAAATTGGAGGGGTTTTTGTGACGGCGATTACAATCGACGGAAAAGCAGTTAGCCAGAAGATTAAAGAGCAAGTGGAAGCGCGTGTAAAATCATTGAAGGCACAAGGGGTTTCGCCTGGTCTGGCCGTTGTGTTGGTAGGGGAAAACTCCGCTTCGCTTACATATGTCAAAAACAAGAAAAAAACGTGTGAAGCACTCGGTATGCGCTCGGATCTCCATCAATACCCGAAGCAATTGAGCGAAGAGGAATTGCTTGCGAAAATAGCGGAATTGAACAACGATCCTGAAATCCACGGCATCCTCGTGCAATTGCCGCTGCCAGCCCATATCGATGAATTCAAAGTGATTTTGGCGATTGACCCAGCTAAAGATGTGGACGGCTTCCATCCGATATCTGTCGGCAATATGGTGATCGGCAAAGAAGCGTTCTTGCCGTGCACGCCGCATGGCATCATGAAGCTTCTTGAACATTACGGCATTGATCCTGCGGGCAAACACGCCGTCGTCGTCGGCCGCAGCAATATCGTCGGAAAACCGGTCGGCCAGCTGCTGCTGCAAAAGGACGCGACCGTTACGTTTTGCCACTCGAAAACCCAAGACTTAGCGTCATACACCAGACAAGCGGATATTTTAATCGCTGCTATCGGACGGGCTAAATTCATCGGCGCAGACCACGTCAAACCGGGCGCTACCGTAATCGACGTCGGCATGAACCGCGATGAAAACGGCAAACTTTGCGGCGATGTCGATTTTGCTGCGGTGCAAGAAACCGCGGGCTATCTCACGCCAGTGCCAGGCGGCGTCGGGCCGATGACCATCGCAATGCTGATGGAAAATACACTCTACTCTGCCGAAAATGGGCTGCAGAAAGACAAAAACGCCCAAACCATGTAAAATGAATAAAAATGAGCTGTTTTTCGAAAGAAAGACAGCTTTTTAATTTCTAAGATTGGGGTTGAAATTTTGGCGTCCGACCCGTATTTATCCGTAAAAGCGTTAACCAAATACATAAAAAAGAAATTCGATGTGGATCCCCATCTGCGTGATGTCTATGTGAAAGGGGAATTATCCAACGTCAAAATCCATACCAGCGGCCACATTTACTTCACATTGAAAGATGAGGCGTCGCGGCTGCCGGCAGTCATGTTCTCGGCAAACGCCAAAGCGGTGAAATTCAAGCCGGAAAGTGGCATGACCGTGCTGATCCGGGGGGACGTCAACGTTTATGAGGCATCCGGCCAGTATCAGCTATATGCCCAATCGATGCAGGCAGACGGCATCGGCGATTATTACCTGGCGTTTGAACAGTTGAAGGAAAAGCTCGCCAAAGAAGGGCTGTTCAATGCTGCACATAAAAAGACCTTTCCACGCTTTCCGAAGCGCATCGCAGTGGTCACCGCGCCGACCGGAGCAGCAGTGCGCGATATTTGCATCACGCTGAACCGGCGCTATCCCCTCGCACATGTCGTCATTTATCCCACATTGGTACAAGGCGCACAGGCGACCCAGTCGATTGTGCAATCCATCCAAGCGGCGAATCAAAAAGACTACGACATATTGATCGTCGGACGCGGCGGCGGATCGATCGAAGACTTATGGTCTTTCAATGAAGAAGCCGTCGCGCGTGCCATCTACCAATCACGCATCCCGATCATCAGCGCCATCGGCCATGAAACGGATACGACGATTGCCGATTTCGTATCAGACCTGCGCGCGCCCACGCCGACCGCAGCCGCTGAGCTTGCAGTACCGAGCAAAGCGGAGCTTCTCGACCGGCTGCTCAATTACCGCAGCGGCATGTACCGGACGACAGCGAACGCGATTGCGCGTGAAAAGGCTTCTTTGGAGCGGCTCACGACATCGTTTCCGCTCGCATATCCGGACCGGCTTTACCGTCCGTTCATTGAACGGGTGGAGCGGGCGACCGAATCATTGCGGCGGGAGACGTTCCAGCAATTCAATTATGCCCAGGAACGCTATAAAAATTTAGACAAACAGCTGGCAACCCGCACCCCGGAAAGCCGCATCCGCCAATCTTCGCTGGAACTCGATGCGCTGAAAAGAAGGATCGACCAGCTGGCAGCGCTTGCGGTGCGCGATAATACCCAGCAATTAGCATCAGCGATGAGAACATTGGATGCCTTGAGCCCATTGAAAATAATGGATCGCGGCTATTCCATCATCTATAAAGGCGATAGCGTCGTCAAAAGCGTCGAGCAAGTCGAAGCCGGCGACGAATTGAGCATTTCCATGAAAGACGGCGTTGTGAAAACGAGCGTCAGCGAACGAATCTCAAAGAGTAAAGGAGAGCGACAAGATGGCTGAAAAAGAAATCATGTTCAATCAGGCAATGGAACAATTGGAAGAAATTGTTCGTCAATTAGAGCAAGGTGACGTGCCGCTCGAGGAAGCGCTCACTTTATATCAAAAAGGCATGGAATTATCGAAAGTCTGCCACGACAAATTGCAGAATGCCGAAAAGCAATTGGTGACGATGATGCAAGAAGGCAAAGAAGTGCCAGTAAACCTTGAGGACGGTTCTGCCAAATGAACTTAAGCGAATTTAGAGCCTACTATGAACCGTTGATCCAACAGGAACTTGCAGACCAAATTCAACTACTGTCCATTCCGGCTTCATTGAAGGAGTCGATGCATTATTCATTGCAGGCGGGAGGCAAGCGCATCCGGCCAATCTTGCTTTTGGCAGTGCTCCACGAACTTGGCGAAGACCATCCGGACGCTTTGAAAGTCGCAGCATCGATTGAAATGATCCATACGTATTCATTGATACACGATGATCTGCCGAGTATGGACAACGACGACTTGCGCAGAGGCATGCCGACAAACCATAAAGTTTTCGGTGAAGCTGTGGCGATTTTAGCCGGCGACGCGCTATTGACGTATAGCTTCGGCGTACTGGCCCGCTTGAATCACGTTTCAAGCGACGACAAAGTCCGCCTCATCGATTTGCTGAGTGTCGCTGCAGGTGCAGAAGGCATGGTCGGCGGCCAAGTGCTCGATATTGAAGGCGAGGAGAAAGAACTTTCTCTTGAAGAACTCGAACAAGTGCACAGATTGAAGACGGGTGCTTTGCTGACGTACAGCATTCTTGCCGGTGCGATACTCGGCAAGGCACAACCCGAAGAAATGGTGGCGCTCGGAAAGTTCGGCGAACACATCGGTCTGGCATTCCAAATTCAAGATGATATTTTGGATGTCACAGGAACGTCACAAGAGCTCGGCAAGACAGCGGGCAAGGACGAATCGAGTGCGAAAAGCACATATCCCGGCTTGTTAACGCTGCCAAAAGCGAAAGAAAAACTGGATTATCACGCTCACGAAGCACTCCAGGCATTGTCGGTCCTGCGCGGAAAAACGGCGCTGCTGGAAGAACTCACGGCATTGATCGTAAAAAGAAAAAGCTGAACGCATGCACTCTGATTTGTACTATGGCCTCAGATTGTTATAATAAAGACAGATTACTCTACGGTAAAATTATATAGAAGGTGTGTGATGGCAATGGATCTGCATACGATTACCAGTCCATCTTTCTTAAAAGAGCTAAATAACGATCAGCTCGTTGAATTAAGTGAAGATATCCGGAAATTCCTAATTGAAAACCTATCAAGAACCGGAGGCCATATCGGCCCCAATTTGGGTGTCGTCGAATTGACGCTCGCGTTGCACAAAGTGTTCGACAGCCCGTCCGATAAATTGATTTGGGACGTCGGGCACCAATCGTACGTCCATAAAATTTTGACTGGGCGCGCGAGCCAATTTGATACGCTGCGCCAATTCAAAGGCTTATGCGGTTTCCCGAAACGCATTGAAAGTGAACACGACGTCTGGGAGACAGGCCATAGCTCGACTTCATTGTCGGCTGCAATGGGCATGGCGGCTGCGCGTGACATCCAGAAAACAAAAAACCACGTGATTCCGATCATCGGCGACGGCGCGTTGACCGGTGGTATGGCGTTTGAAGCGCTTAACCACATCGGCCATGAAAAAACCGATATGATTGTAATACTAAATGACAACGAAATGTCGATTGCACCGAACGTTGGCGCTATGCACAGCGTGCTTGGCAGAATGCGGACAGCGGGCAAATACAATAAAGTCAAAGACGACCTGGAATACTTGATGAAGAAAATTCCTGCAGTCGGCGGAAAACTCGCTGCTACAGCGGAACGCGTTAAAGACAGCTTGAAATATTTGGTCGTTTCCGGCATGTTCTTCGAAGAACTCGGCTTTACTTACCTTGGGCCGATCAACGGGCACGACCTCGAAGAGTTGGAAGAAAACCTGAGATACGCCAAGAAAACCAAAGGTCCGGTATTGCTGCATGTCATTACGAAAAAAGGCAAAGGCTTCCTGCCAGCTGAAACGGATATAGTCGGCACATGGCACGGAACCGGCCCTTATAAAATGGAGACGGGCGACTTGGTCAAATCTTCTTCTACAGCACCTTCGTGGAGTGGCTTGATCGCTGAAACCGTACGCAAATTGGCACGTGAAGATGAGCGCATCGTCGCCATCACTCCAGCGATGCCAGTCGGTTCGAAACTTGTCGGTTTCGCTTCTGAATTCCCGGATCGCTTCTATGATGTCGGCATCGCTGAACAGCATGCCATGACAATGTCTGCCGGTTTGGCTACACAAGGCATGAAACCGTTCCTGGCAATTTATTCGACATTCCTGCAGCGCGCTTATGATCAAGTGGTGCACGATGTTTGCCGCCAGAATTTGAATGTCTTTATCGGCATCGACCGGGCGGGTCTTGTCGGAGCAGATGGCGAAACGCATCAAGGCGTATTCGATGTAGCGTTCCTGCGCAATTTGCCGAACATGGTCATCATGATGCCGAAAGACGAGAACGAAGGCCAGCACATGGTGAAGACAGCTGTCGACTATAACGGAGGACCGATTGCCTTGCGTTACCCGCGCGGCAACGGCCTAGGTGTACCGATGGACAGTGAGCTGAAAAACTTGCCAATCGGTTCATGGGAAGTGCTTGAGCACGGCGTCGACGCGGTCATCCTGACGTTCGGCACAACAATTCCAATGGCGCTGCATGCGGCTGAACAGCTGCGCGAGCAAGGAATCAACCTGGAAGTCGTCAATGCACGATTTATCAAACCGATGGATGAAGCGATGCTGCATTCGATTTTCGGGCGCAAAATACCGATTATTACACTGGAAGAAGCAGTGCTGCAAGGCGGCTTCGGCAGCGGTGTTCTGGAATTTGCTGAAGAAAACGAATATTACGGCGCGGTAATCCACCGCCTCGGCATTCCGGATCAGTTTATTGAGCATGGCGATGTGGCTGAATTGATGGATGAAATCCATTTGAACAGCGACGAAGTTGTACGCATCGCGAAAAAATTGACGGCTATGCAAAAGGCGGAATCGAAAGCCTTATGAACAAACCGAAAAAAGAGCGTGTAGATGTCCTGCTCGTAGAGCGAGGCATCTGTGAAACGCGTGAAAAAGCGAAAAGAGCCATCATGGCAGGCATTATTTTTTCCAATGAAGAACGCATGGACAAACCAGGCGTGAAAATTGCCGAAGATGCGCCGTTGCGGATGAAAGGCAATGATCTTAAATACGTCAGCCGCGGCGGGTTGAAGCTTGAAAAAGCGCTCGCCGAATTCGATTTGTCGGTCGACGGCAAATTGATGCTCGACATCGGTTCGTCGACTGGCGGATTTACGGATTGCGCCCTTCAAAACGGAGCGAAGCATTGTTACGCATTGGACGTCGGCTCGAACCAGCTGGCCTGGAAAATCAGGCAAGATGAACGGGTCACCGTTATGGAAAAAACCAATTTCCGGCATTCAAAACCGGAAGATTTTGCGGAAGGCTTACCAGAATTCGCAACAATCGACGTCAGTTTCATTTCATTGCGCATTATTCTTCCAGTACTGAAACAGATTCTGGTACCAGGTGGCGACGTCATTGCACTCGTCAAACCGCAATTTGAGGCGGGGCGCGAAGCAGTCGGCAAAAAAGGCATCGTGCGAGAACCGAAAACGCATCGCGACGTGCTGGCAAAAGTAGGCAATTTCGCGGTCCAGTCGGGATTCCATGTGAAGAATATGTCTTTCTCACCGATCACCGGAGGCGAAGGGAATATCGAATTCCTGTTCCACCTGCAATCGGCGGCAGAAGGCAGCGAAATCGCTCCGATATCCGATGAAGCGATAGCGAAACTTGTCAAATTGGCACATGAAACACTTTAAGCACATTCCAAATGGGCTGTCGAGGAATTCTCGGCAGTCCTTTTCATTGCGCTTCAACCCACTTTCATGTCTCGAAGCTAGCGAGCGATGCAAGAGCAGTATGTTTGCCCTCGCCTTCTTCCGCTTCATTCAAAGGGATTTCTTAATAACAATCAACTTCTTTATCGAAGAACATGAAAGATACAATATTTGACGTTTTCAGTTGATTCCTAGATATGAAGCAAAAAAGCGGAGACGCCTGCGGGAAAGCGAGACAGCCGAGACCCCGGAAGCACGCGTTAGCGGGCTGAGGAGGCTTGGCGCTCGCCCGCGGCAAGCGCAGCTGTTTTGCGGAATATCGGCTCTCATAATTATTCTTTTTGACTTTCTATACTACTGGAAATGACATGAATTTCCTTGTTTTCTTGTTCACTTGTTTTTCAAGAAGAATAAAGGTACGATATGAGGTATATGGAATAATTATTCATCCTTAGGAGGACTTCAATTGAACAAAGGGCAAAGACATATAAAAATCCGTGATCTCATTTCCAACCGTGAAATCGAAACTCAGGATGAACTGGTGGACCTGTTGAAGTCAGCAGGCTACGAAGTAACGCAAGCGACCGTATCAAGGGACATCAAAGAATTACATCTAGTGAAAGTTCCGCTGCAGGACGGCCGTTATAAATACAGCTTGCCAGCGGACCAGCGCTTCAATCCTATGCAGAAACTGCACCGTGCTTTGACGGATGCTTTCGTCAGCATTGACGGAGCCAGCCATTTCCTTATCATGAAGACATTGCCGGGCAATGCCCATGCAATTGGTTCATTGATCGACCATTTGGATTGGGAAGAAATCCTCGGCACAATCTGTGGAGATGACACGTGTCTCATCATCTGCCGCGATACCGACCAACGTGAAGTATTGAGACAGCGTTTAATCGAAATGCTTTAAAAAAGAGGTGGACATATGCTGCGTGAATTGGATATACGCAATTTTGCAATCATCGAAGCGCTAACAGTGAGTTTTACAGAAGGGCTGACTGTGTTGACTGGGGAAACCGGTGCCGGGAAGTCGATTATCATAGATGCCGTTCATCTGCTTGCGGGCGGCCGAGGAAGCCAGGAATTCATCCGCCATGGAGCGAAGAAGGCGGAGATTGAAGGCTTGTTCTCGATTGAGGACAGCAAGCATCCGGTGTTCGCTAAGCTAGCGGATTTCGGCATCGAACCAACGGACGGCGAAATTTTGCTGCGCCGGGAACTGAACGATAAAGGCAAGAATGTCTGCCGCGTCAACGGCAAATTGGTGACGATCTCGATTCTGCGGGAAATCGGCGGAGCGTTGATCGACATCCACGGCCAGCACGAAACCCAGGAATTGATGGATGAGAAACAGCATCTGCATCTCTTGGACCAGTTCGCCGGGAATTCATTGGCGAAAGCGAAAGAAAGCTATTCGCACACCTACGACAAATATACGAAACTGAAACGGGAATTTTCCTCTTATAATGAAAACGAGCAGCAGATTGCCCAGCGCATCGACTTGCTGACGTTCCAATTGCGGGAAATCGAAGCGGCGGAATTGATTGCTGGTGAAGAAGAGGACTTGTTGCAGGAACGGAAAAAGCTGCAGAATTACACGAAGATCTACGAATCGGTGTCGGCCGCGCACGAAGCGATCCAAGGCGAGTCGAAAGGGCTCGATTGGGTCGGTTCGGCGATGTCTGAACTCGAGCACGCCGCATCTGTCGATGAACAATTCGGCAGCCATTCCGAACTGGTTTCGGGCGCTTTTTATCAGCTCCAGGACGTATCTTCCGAAATCAAACGGCTGATCGACAATATGGAGTTCGACCCGAGCCGGCTAAATGAAATCGAACAGCGCCTGGCGTTGATCCAATCGCTGAAGCGCAAATACGGCGCTTCCGTCGAAGATATACTCATCTATCACGAACAACAGGTGGATGAACTGGATAAGCTCGTGAACCGGGACCAGCGCTACCAGCTCGATCAAGCGAAACTGAAGGAATTGACTGATGACCTGCGCGTTGAAGCGGACGAATTGACCATTCTGCGGAAAAAAGCTGCCAGTAAACTCGGCAAAGCAATCATGGAGCAATTGCGTGAGCTGCATATGGGCAAGGCGTCTTTCGAAGTCAATTTCAGCGCATTGCCGAATGGCCGCTTTGATCGCAACGGCGGCGATATCATCTCGTTCTATATTTCAACCAATCTTGGCGAGCCGCTGAAGCCGCTGACGAAAGTCGCTTCCGGTGGCGAATTGTCGCGAATGATGCTAGCGTTGAAAACCATATTCTCCAAACACCAAGGCATCACTTCGATTATATTCGACGAAGTGGATACGGGTGTCAGCGGCCGAGTCGCGCAAGCAATCGCTGAGAAGATTGCGGCGATTTCGGTCCATTCGCAAGTTTTATGTATTTCGCATCTACCGCAGGTTGCAGCTATGGCGGACCAGCATCTCTTTATCGAAAAGAAAGTTGGGAAGCAGCGCACCACGACAGCTGTCCAGGAATTGGACGGTCGTGAGCGGACCGAAGAAATGAGCCGGATGCTGTCAGGCGCGGAAATCACTGATTTGACGCTGCAGCACGCCGAGGAATTGCTGAGCCTAGCAAAAGACAGAAAACTTTCATTGCGGTAGATGTGCAGAAGCACCGAGCAGGAGGAGTTAGTTGATGGAAAAGATAAAAATTGCAATCGCGGATGATAATAGCGACTTAGTAAAGCTAATGAGCGATTATTTGAGCAGTCAGCCAAATATGGAAGTAGTTGCTGTCGCCTATAACGGAAAGACGTGCATTGAAATGCTGAAACAGCATGAAGTTGAAGTTCTCGTGCTGGACATCATCATGCCCTATTTGGACGGCATCGCGGTTCTCGACGCCATCAAAGAAGATGAAGGTTTGCGCAATATCCAAGTAATCATGCTGTCAGCATTCGGCCAGGAATCCATCATGTCGCAGGCGGCCCAAAATGGTGCTTCCTATTTCATCATGAAGCCTTTTGAAGCCGAACGGCTGGCGGTCCAGATCAACCACATTATGCAAAGCCAGCCGCTGCCGGATAACCCGAAAAAAACCGCGGCGTTGAAGAACGAAGAAATCATTGCCTTGATGAAAGCAATCGGGATTCCTCCCCACATCCAAGGCTATAATTACTTGAAAGAAGCGATTTCCCAAGTGATGGACAATCCGGCGCTGCTCAATAAAGTGACGAAGGAACTTTATCCGAATGTTGCAGAACGGCTGGGCTCGACGCCTACACGCGTTGAAAGGTCCATTCGCCACGCCATCGAGCTGGTCTGGAACCGCAACGATACCCGGCACATTTCTGCCATATTCGGATACAGCGAAGAGTTGCTGAAAGAAAAGCCGACCAATTCCAAATTTATCGCGATGATTGTCAATAGCACGAAAAATGGGCAAGGGAAATAAGTTCCTGAACTGTGCCCCCAACGCCGTTTTACAGGCTCTTACTAGCGCTGTACCACGGCTTTTTGATGGAAGCAGAACAGTTTGCAGATGCACTGAATCAAGATAAGAGGTTACAAATCGCGCTGAAAGCTTTATAATATTCTGTGATGATGTTAAAATTATGCTATTCAAACGAATGCGAATGATAAAGAAAGAAGATGGTTTAACGTGTCTGAACTGAGAATATACGCCCATCGCGGTGCATCCGGCTATTCGCTCGAGAACACCTGGAAAGCCTTCCGCAAAGCGGGAGAAAGCGGTGTGGGCATCGAGTTGGATCTGCAGATCACCAAAGATGGCGTCGTCATCGTTTACCACGACGATAACCTCAAGCGGCTCAGTGGGAAGAACCTGAAAATCGTAGAAGCCGAATACAGTTTATTGAAAGAATTGAAAATCGGCAAGAGATGGCATCGCAGGTTTTGGCACGATTCCATTCCGCTTGGCTACGAAGTCATCCAGTGGGCAAAAGAAAAAAAGGTGCCGTTGAATATCGAATTGAAAAGTTCGTTTGCGAAACACCCGGACGGCCCGCGCATCATCGCTTCTATGCTAGAGGGTGCGGAGGATTTTCATGTGTCTTCGTTCCACACGGAGCTTCTTCGGGACATGAAAACGCTGCTGCCAGAAGCCGAAATGGCGTTGATTATTAAAAAAAGAATACCGTTAGCCCTGTTGGAAGGTATGGACTGGGTGGACAGCATCCATCTCCATAAGCGGCTGTACTCCAGACAGTTTTTAAAAGCACTCCACGGAAGGAAAAAAACCGTGCGCGTCTATGGCATCAGAGGCAGAGAAACCGCGATGAAAAAATTGGTTCCGGAATTGAAAGGCATCATTACAGATTACCCGCACCGGGTAATGAAAAAATTGCGTCCGCCCTCAAAAGGGTAGACGCAATTTTTTTTGCCGAATGGCGTTATTTCTGGAACCGTTTTGAGACGGTTCCTTTTTTGCGGTCGCGGTTCAATAGGAAGCCAGCGAAGAAACCGATGCCGAGCACGACGAAAATGGTGCCGAGCGTAAACTGAATCCATAATGCCGGATAGGGCTCGAGCAATTTGTTGAACAAAGTATCACGCATCAATTTGATGCCGTAAGCTGCAAGGATGCCCGGTATGAGCAAGATGATAAAAGCGATAAGACGTCCCATGTTTCCACTCCTTCTCCGTCTATTGTTTTCCATTTTGCTGGTGCTTGTCAAGAATCTGATACTGTTGTACGCTTAAAAGAGCATTGCAAGAAATTGCATAGATTAATTGGGAAGGTATGAAGTCCATTGCAAAACGTTGTAGTCATCGGAGGCGGGGCAGGCGGCTCGGCTATCCTTCAAATTTTGATGGACTCGGAATATTTGAATGTCTATGGGGTCGCTGACCTTAATCTCCAGGCGCCCGCTGTACTAGCGGCCCAGAAAAACGGCATCCGCGTCAGCACGGATTTTCATGATTTCGTCAGTGAAGACGTTGATATGGTATTCAATGTTTCCGGCAGCGAAGAAGTCCAGCGCGAGCTGCCGGGCCTGTTTTCTCGGAAAACGGTCATCATACCCGGGAGCATTGCTAATGTCTTGGTGCGCATGGTCACCGAAAAAGAGCAATTTGTTTCATTGATGAGCGAAGTCAGCCATAAACAGAACATCATCTTCAATTCCGTGGAAGAAGGGATGATCGGCATCGACCGCAAAGGGCGCGTCAATTTCATCAATAAGAGCGCGGCCCGCATGATCGAAGTCGACGCCAAAGAAGCAATGGGCCATCCGATCAACGAATTGATCACGATGAGCGAATTGCCGCGGATTTTTGAAACCGGTCGAACCGAATTGAACCGCGAGCTTGTGCTGAAGAACGGCTTGAAAATCGTCACGTCCCGTTTTCCGATGGTCGATGAATTCGGAGAGACGATCGGCGCTTTTGCGGTGTTCAAGGACATTTCGGAAGTGGTGTCGCTCGCTGAGCAGATTACGGACTTGAAAGAAATCCAGACGATGCTTCAAGCCATCATCGCCTCGAGCGATGATGCGATTTCGGTTGTCGATGAGCAAGGGATTGGCTTGCTCGTGAACCCGGCCTATACCCGCATCACAGGTCTCGAAATGGACCAGGTCATCGGCCAGCCTGCATCGGCGGATATCTCAGAAGGAGAAAGCATACACTTGAAAGCGCTGCAGACACGAAAGCCGTACCGCGGCGTCAATTTGAAAGTAGGCCCTGCAAACCGGGAAGTCATCGTCAACGTCGCGCCGATCATCGTCGATAACAAGTTGAAAGGCAGCGTCGGGGTCATCCACGACACCACCGAAATCCGCTCGCTCATGAAAGAGCTCGACCGTGCCCGCAGTATCATCCGCACGCTCGAATCGAAATACACGTTCGACGACATCATCGGATTGTCATCCGAAATGCAGCTGAGTTTGCAGCAAGCGAAATTGGCCGCACAAACACTCGTAACGGTTTTGCTGCGCGGGGAATCCGGCACCGGCAAAGAATTATTCGCTCACGCCATCCACAGCGAAAGTGAACGTAAGTACAATAAATTCGTGCGCGTCAACTGCGCCGCGTTATCGGAAGAGCTGCTCGACAGTGAATTGTTCGGCTACGAAGAAGGCGCCATTCCAGGGAAAAGCGGTGAGAAGAGAGGTTTGTTCGAGGAAGCCAATAACGGCAGCATTTTCCTTGACGAGATCGGGGAATTATCGCCGATGATCCAAAGCAAATTGCTGCGGGTGCTGCAAGAACACGAAACGCTGCGCATCGGCGGCACCAAGCCGATCCCTGTCAACGTCAGGGTCATCGCTTCGACAAATGCTAATATGGAAAAAGCGCTGCTCGGCGGCACGTTCCGGGAAGACCTTTATTACCGGCTAAACCGCATGCCAATACTAATTCCGCCATTGCGCAACCGTAAAATTGACATCCCGCGCATCGTCGACCGTTTGTTGATGAAGCTGAACCAGGAATACGGCCGCAATATCGAGACGGTGACGGAAAAGGCCATGCAATTGCTGCGGGTCTACGACTGGCCTGGCAATGTGCGGGAACTCGAGAATATCATCAGCCGCTCGATGATTTTCATGCAGATGAATGACAAAGTATTGACAGAAGAGTTTATTCCAAAGAATATGCTCAGGTCGGCTGAAGCGAAGCACGAAGTGGTGATCGAATCGTCTGTGCCGCTGCAGGAACAATTGGATGCGGTGGAGCGGGGCATCTTGCACCATTCGCTTTCACAGTTCAAAGGCAATAAATCCAAAACAGCGAAGCAGCTGGAAATTTCACTGCGGACGCTGTACTACAAACTTGAAAAATACGGTTTAATGTGATTTGCAATTTCTTGCACAGTTTTGCAAGAAATTGCAAAGAAAAAGACCGATAATCCCGGATAAAGCGCTTACAAGCCTTATATAATGCAGTTTTATCTGTTTTAATTAAAGAGGAATGGGGTGAAAAGATGACCACATTAACGCAGATAATGGATGAAATTTCATCAGAAGCCGATAATACGGTTGCTGTCGCTGCGGCAGCAGATTCCGAAGTTCTAGAATCCGTCAGCATGGCGCTCGAACGCAATTTGGCGAGTTTCCGGCTGTACGATGATGAAGTGAAAGTGAAGGAAATGATCAAACGTGATTTTCCACACTTGGTCGGCCATCCGAAAATCCAAATTCACCATGTCAGCGGCATTGCCCAAGCGGCGAAAGAAGCCGTCAAATCCGTTTACATGAACGATGCGAATGTTTTGATGAAAGGGCATATCCCGACGGCTGTCTTATTGAAGGCAGTGTTGAATCCGGATTATGGACTGCGGACAGGCAATGTGCTGTCCCACGTCGCAGCGTTCGAAATCGCAGGCTTTGATCGGCTGATATTCATCACCGATGCCGGCATGAACATCGACCCGGACCTGAATCAAAAAGCTCAAATAATTGAAAACGCTGTGTCCATCGCGCGTTCTGTCGGAGTGGAGCTTCCAGTGGTAGCGCCGTTAGCCGCTGTCGAGGTAGTCAACCCGAACATGCAGGCGACATTGGATGCCGCGGCGCTGACCGCGATGAACAAGCGGGGCCAGATCAAGAATTGCATCGTCGACGGCCCGTTGGCCTTGGATAATGCAGTGTCTGTCGCTGCGGCCCAACATAAAGGGATCACAGGCGAAACTGCCGGCAAAGCCGACATCTTGCTCGTACCCACAATCGAATCCGGCAATATCCTATACAAATCATTGGTGTATTTTGCAAAAGCGAAAGTGGGAGGCGTCATTGCGGGTGCGAAAGCGCCAATCGTCCTGACTTCCCGCTCAGACAGCGCCGAAACGAAACTTTACTCGCTCGCGCTGGCTATCCGCTCATCAAGCAATCAACAAACATACTAGGGGGACTTGACAATGGAAATTTTCAAAAGAATGGAAGAACACGACTACGAACAATTGGTGTTCTGCCAAGATAAAACTTCAGGATTAAAAGCGATCATCTGCATCCACGATACAACTTTAGGGCCGGCTCTTGGCGGCACGCGCATGTGGAATTACGCAACTGAAGAAGAAGCAATTGAAGACGCAATCCGCCTTGGCCGCGGCATGACTTATAAGAACGCGGCAGCAGGCTTGAACTTGGGCGGCGGCAAGACAGTTATCATCGGCGATCCGTTGAAAGACAAAAACGAAGAAATGTTCCGCGCTTTCGGCCGCTTTATCCAAGGCTTGAACGGCCGCTACATTACAGCTGAAGACGTCGGCACGACAGTTGCGGATATGGACTTGATCCACGAAGAAACTGATTTTGTCACAGGCATTTCTCCAGCTTTCGGTTCTTCAGGCAACCCGTCACCAGTAACAGCTTATGGCTGCTACATCGGCATGAAAGCAGCTGCGCTTGAAGCGTGGGGCGACGATTCACTTGAAGGCAAAACAGTTTCTGTGCAAGGCGTCGGCAACGTGGCTTATACACTTTGCGCACACCTGCACCAAGAAGGCGCTAAATTGATCGTCACGGACATCAACCAAGAAGCGGTAGCCCGTGCAGTGAAAGATTTCGGAGCGATTGCCGTTGCACCGAATGACATCTACTCACAGCAAGCGGATATCTTCGCGCCGTGCGCTATGGGAGCGATCATCAATGATGAGACGATCCCACAATTGAAAGTTAAAGTTGTTGCTGGTTCAGCCAACAACCAATTGAAAGAAGAACGCCACGGCGACGAGCTTGAAGCATTGGGCATTGTTTATGCACCGGATTTCGTCATCAACTCAGGCGGCGTTATCAATGTTGCAGATGAATTATATGGATACAACAACGAACGTGCGATGAAGCGCGTTGAAACAATCTACGACAGCATCACACGCATTTTCGCAATTTCGAAACGCGATGGCATCCCTAGCTACCAAGCTGCGGACCGTATGGCTGAAGAACGCATCGACCGTATGCGCAAATCAAGAAGCCAATTCCTTCGCAACGAACACAATATCATCTCAAGACGCTAAATGGCATGCAGGCACGGCCGGATCAATCCGGCTGGCGCCTGCTGCTTGTGTAGTTTAAAGAAAAACAGAAATGGAGGGATCGCTGTGCAAAAACAGCAACATCGGATTTTGGTCTTAAACCCAGGTTCGACTTCGACTAAGATTGGTGTTTTTGACAACGATATCCTGATAATGGAAAACACCATCCGCCATTCGACGGAAAAGCTTACGCAATTCACGTCCATTATCGACCAATTCGAATTCCGTAAACAGACGATTTTAGAGGCACTGGACGAAGAAGGCATGAACGTTTCCAATCTGTCAGCAGTATGCGGCCGAGGCGGATTGCTGCGGCCGATCGAAGGCGGAACTTACGCTGTCAATGAAACGATGCTGAACGATTTACGCAAAGGCGTATCCGGGCAGCACGCCTCGAACCTTGGGGGCATCATCGCCTTCGAAATCGCACAGGCGCTGAATATCCCGTCGTTTATCGTGGACCCGGTGGTCGTTGATGAATTAGCCCCAATTGCACGCGTATCAGGCTTCGCATTAATTGAACGGAAATCGATTTTCCACGCATTGAACCAAAAAGCGGTCGCCCGACGCTACGCGAAAGAATCAGGGCGCGCATACAGCGACTTGCGTTTGATCGTCGTCCATATGGGCGGCGGCATCACCGTCGGCGCCCATATCGGCGGCCGTGTCGTGGATGTCAACAATGGCCTCCACGGCGATGGACCGTTCAGCCCCGAAAGAGCGGGCACGGTGCCGGCAGGCGATTTGGTCGAATTATGCTTCTCAGGGCAATATTACCGCCAGGAAATCATGAAAATGCTCGTCGGGCAAGGCGGACTGGTCGGATACCTTGGAACCAATGACGCTGTAAAAGTGGAAAAACGGATCCAAAAAGGCGATCAGGAAGCGAAACTGATTTATGACGCGATGGCCTATCAGGTGGCGCGCGAAATCGGTTCCGCTAGCACCGTGCTTGAAGGCAAAGTCGATGCCATCATCCTGACAGGCGGCTTGGCTTACGGCAAAAGTTTCGTGGAATCGATCACGAGCCGCATCAGCTGGATAGCGGATGTTGTGGTCACACCCGGTGAAAATGAGCTCCAGGCTCTGGCCGAAGGTGCAGCTCGCGTATTGAACGGCGAAGAACAGCCGAAGATTTACCCGGCAGGAAAATAATAAAGGAGGTCGTCTTCACTTATGGCACAAAATTACGATGTCGTCATCATGGGCGGCGGAACAGGCGGCTACGTAGCCGCCATCCGCTCGGCTCAATTAGGGTTAAAAACAGCGATTGTCGAAAAAGGCGATCTTGGCGGTACATGCCTGCATAAAGGCTGTATCCCGAGCAAGGCGCTGCTCCGCAGCGCTGAAGTTTATTCGACAACAAAAAACCACGCGGCTGATTTCGGTGTTGTCACCGGAGACGTGTCACTGGATTTTTCACGTGTCCAACAGCGCAAACAAGCTATTGTCGACCAATTGCATAACGGCGTCAAAGGCTTGATGAAAAAAGGCAAGATCGATGTCTACGAAGGCATCGGACGGATCCTTGGGCCATCGATCTTTTCACCGAATGCTGGTACGGTTTCAGTGGAAATGGCAAACGGCGAAGAAAACGAAATGCTTATTCCGAATAACGTCATCGTGGCGACCGGTTCACGGCCGCGTACGCTTCCAGGCTTAACGATTGACGGCGAATTCGTCATGAGTTCGGATGAAGCGCTTCTAATGCAAGAACTGCCGAAATCGATTTTGATCGTCGGCGGCGGCGTAATCGGCATTGAATGGGCATCGATGCTCAATGATTTTGGCGTAGACGTGACGGTCATCGAATACGCGGACCGCATCATTCCGACAGAAGACAAAGACGTGTCAAAAGAAATGCTGAAATTGCTGTCGAAAAAAGGCGTCAAATTCGCGATCGGCGCTAAAGTTTTGGCGGAGACGCTTGAAACAGGCGACAACGGCGTGACGATCCAAGCTGAAGTAAAAGGCGGCAAGGAATCGTTCAATGCAGAGAAAATGCTGGTATCTGTAGGCAGACAGGCGAATGTCGAAAACATCGGTCTGGAAAATACGGACATCATTATAGAAAAAGGCTTTATTCAAGTGAAAAATACGTTCCAAACAAAAGAGTCCCATATCTACGCAATTGGCGATGTTATCGGCGGTCTTCAATTGGCTCACGTTGCATCCCATGAAGGTATTACGGCTGTTGAGCACATCAAGGGCAATAATCCACATGCCATCAATTACGACCTGGTGTCGCGCTGCGTCTATTCCAATCCGGAAGCGGCAAGCGTCGGCATAACCCAGGAACAGGCAACTGAAAAAGGACTAAACGTTAAAGTCGGCAAGTTTTCCTTTAAAGCGATCGGCAAAGCGCTCGTTTTCGGAGAATCTGACGGCTTCGTGAAAATCATTGCCGACAAGGATACGAATGATATTCTTGGCGTCCACATGATCGGCCCGCACGTAACTGATTTGATTTCAGAAGCTGGCCTGGCCATGGTTCTGGATGCCACTCCGTGGGAAATCGCCGATACCATCCATCCGCACCCGACGCTTTCAGAAGTGATGGGCGAAGCGGCATTGGCTGTTGACGGCAAAGCAATTCATAGCTAAAGGGGGAATTTCAATGGCTTCAAAACACGAAGAAGCAGGTTTGTCGCAAGATGATTTGCTGAAAATGTATGAAACAATGCTTACAGCGCGCCGCGTCGATGAGCGTATGTGGCTCTTAAACCGCGCGGGCAAGATCCCGTTCGTTATTTCTTGCCAAGGGCAGGAAGCGGCTCAAGTAGGCGCAGCTTATGCACTGGACAATACGAAAGATTATATCGCACCGTATTACCGCGACCTAGGTGTCGTTTTGCATTTCGGCATGACGCCGAAAGACTTGATGTTATCGGCTTTCGCAAAAGCTGAAGATCCGAACTCGGGCGGGCGCCAGATGCCAGGCCATTTCGGACAAAAGAAAAACCGGATCTTGACCGGTTCTTCACCAGTTACAACACAATTGCCGCACGCAGTCGGCGTAGCATTGGCTGGGAAAATGAAGAAAAAAGATTTCATCACGTTCACAACATTGGGTGAAGGTTCTTCAAACCAAGGGGATTTCCACGAAGGCTTGAACTTTGCGGGCGTCCATAAATTGCCAGTTATTACGATGGTCGAAAACAATAAATACGCGATTTCCGTTCCTTATGACCGCCAAGTGGCGTGCAAGAACGTTTCGGACCGCGCAGCCGGATATGGCATGCCGGGCGTAACGATCGACGGCAACGACCCAATCGAAGTATATAAACACGTTAAAGCAGCTGCCGACCGTGCACGCCGCGGCGAAGGCCCGAGCTTGATCGAAACAGTTTCTGAACGGATGACGGCCCACTCATCAGATGATGACCACCGCCAATATCGTTCAGCAGATGAATTGGCTGCACAAAAAGAAAAAGATCCGATTCTTTTATTCGGCGCATATTTGAAAGAAAACGGCATTATGGACGACAAACTGGAAGCGGACATCAATGCCCGCATCATGGTTCTTGTCAACGAAGCGACGGATTACGCTGAAAACGCGCCGTACGCTGCACCGGAAGACGCGCTGAAATACGTCTACGCGGAACAAGGAGGTAACGAATAATGGCAGTTATGAATTATATTGACGCCATCACGCTTGCCATGAAAGAAGAAATGGAACGTGACGAAAATGTTTTCGTTATAGGCGAAGACGTCGGCAAAAAAGGCGGCGTGTTCAAAGCGACACAAGGTCTTTACGATCAATTCGGTGAAGACCGCGTTGTCGATGCACCGCTTGCGGAATCGGCGATTGCCGGAGTTGCAATCGGCGCTGCGATGTACGGCATGCGCCCAATAGCGGAATTCCAATTTGCGGATTTCATCATGCCGGCTATCAACCAAATCATTTCGGAAGCATCCCGCATCCGTTACCGCTCAAACAATGATTGGTCATGCCCAATCGTTTTCCGTGCGCCATTCGGCGGCGGCGTCCACGGCGCGTTGTATCATTCACAATCGGTGGAAGCCATTTTCGCAAACCAGCCTGGTTTGAAAATCGTCATTCCATCCACTCCATACGATGCAAAAGGATTATTGAAAGCGGCTATCCGCGACGAAGATCCGGTGATGTTTTTCGAGCACAAACGCGCTTACCGCCTGATCAAAGGCGAAGTGCCTGAAGAAGATTACACGATTGAAATTGGCAAAGCCGACGTCAAACGCGAAGGCGACGACATCACGGTCATCACTTACGGACTGGCTGTGCATTTCGCGCTGCAAGCGGCAGAACGCCTTGCTGAGGACGGAATTTCCGCCCACATCCTGGACCTGCGCACGATTTATCCATTGGACAAAGAAGGCATCATCGAAGCCGCTAAGAAAACCGGCAAAGTCCTTCTGGTCACAGAAGACAATAAGGAAGGAAGCATCATCGGCGAAGTGGCGGCGATCATCGCTGAAAACTGCCTATTCGACCTGGATGCACCAATCCGCCGCCTGGCTGGCCCAGACGTTCCCGCAATGCCATACGCGCCGACAATGGAGAAATTCTTCATGATCAACCCGGACAAAGTCGAAAAAGCAATGCGTGAACTAGCGGAATTTTAAACAAGAAAGGCGGAAACGGCCGAATAGGTTCGAAAGGCATAAGACGAACCGGCGAAGCGGCGCTCTTTGCCGCACAGCCTCGAAAAGTAGAAGTGCCTGTCCAGCTCTGACTGGCATAAGACGGATCAGCGAAGTGGCGTTCTTTGCCACACAGCTGAGACGGCTTATGACCCGAAGAGCTAGGCACTGAACTAGACACTGGGCTGGCTTATGACCCGAGAACCTGGCCGTTGCAGCTGGATCAAAAGAAAAGCGCAAGCGCCTGTCAAGTCTCGAAAGGCTTAAGAATTCGAGGGACTAGGCGCTGAAGCCAAATCAGAAATGCAAACAAGGAGGAATCCCTTTGGCTATAGAGAACATCAAAATGCCTCAGCTTGGCGAAAGTGTCACAGAAGGCACCATTGAAAAATGGCTTGTCGCTCCTGGCGACCACGTCAATAAATACGATTCGCTGGCGGAAGTCAATACAGATAAAGTAACAGCAGAAGTCCCTTCTTCGTTTACCGGCATCATCAAGGAATTGCTTGCTGCAGAAGGCGAAACACTCGCTGTCGGCGAATTCATCTGCACAATCGAAACAGAAGGCAGCGATTCAGCTCCGGCTGAAAAAGCTGCACCTGCAGACACAGGCAAAGAAAACACGATGCCAGCTGCTGACACAGCTGTTTCGAAACAACCGGCTGGCGACAAAGGCCAATCACAACCGGTCCGCCCGTCCGGTTCAAAAGGCCGTTACTCGCCGGCGGTCCTGCGCCTCGCGCAAGACAACGACATCGACCTAGCACAAGTCAATGGTTCAGGCAATGAAGGGCGCATCACGCGCAAAGATTTACTGAAGCTGATCGAGAGCGGCAACATCCCGAAAGCCGGCGATACTCCTGCAGCTCCTGCGCGCCAGGAAACCCTTGCGCCTCAAGCAACACAACAAGCACCGACGTCAGCTCCTGCAGCAAAATCGGCGCCGATCGAAAGCGCTCCTGGCGATATCGAAATTCCGGTTACGGGCGTCCGCCGCGCGATTGCAGCCAATATGCTGAAGAGCAAGCACGAAGCACCGCACGCATGGATGATGATCGAAGTGGATGTCACGGACCTGGTTTCTTACCGCGATTCCATCAAAGGCGAATTCAAGAAAAAAGAAGGCTTCAATATTACGTATTTCGCCTTTTTCGTCAAAGCTGTTTCCCAAGCTTTGAAAGAATACCCGATGATGAACTCAATGTGGGCTGGCGACAAGATCATCCAGAAAAAAGACATCAACATCTCGATCGCGGTTGCGTCAGACAGCGCATTGTTCGTGCCTGTCATCCGCAACTCAGATGAAAAGTCGGTCAAAGGCCTCGGCCGCGACATCAACGACTTGGCTATGAAAGCCCGCAACGGCAAATTGGGATCTACTGATATGCAAGGCGGAACGTTCACTGTCAACAACACAGGGTCGTTCGGCTCTATCCAGTCGATGGGCATCATCAACCATCCGCAAGCGGCAATCCTGCAAGTCGAGTCGATCGTCAAGCGCCCGATGATCATGGGTAATGGCATGATCGCAGCACGCGACATGGTCAACTTGTGTTTATCGCTCGACCACCGCGTACTCGACGGCCTTGTCTGTGGACAATTCCTCGGACGCGTCAAAGAGATTCTTGAAAACATGAACAAGGAAAACACTTCCGTTTATTGATGAAAAGCCTGAAGTCTGTGGACTTCAGGCTTTTTTTTACTTTAATGTCTGCGGATAGTCGGGTAAACTGAATGAAGAAACCTTTAGGGAGGGAATAGTTTGACAATCGAATCGATGAAAAAGACCCAATTTTCCGAACGTACATATGAAGACTGGCGGCAAGCGGCTGAAAAAGCGCTGAAAGGCAAGCCGCTGGATGAAACTTTGAGAACACTGACGATAGAAGGCATTACCTTGAAACCGCTGTATACAAAAGAAATGTTTGAAAAACGGGGCCATGCTGCCAAGAGCCAAGCGGCAGCTGTACAGAACGCCAAAAGGCTTCCAGGTTGGTTTGTCGCCCAAGAAACCGCTTACGAAAGCGCTGCGGAGTTTTTATCCGCGGCAAAAGAAGAATTGGCACGCGGCAATGAAATGATCGTTTACACGAGCCAGAAGAATCTGCAATGGGCAGAAAGGGAATTGGAAGAGCTCGCCGGTCTCATCATCACGTATCCGATTTATTTCAAATTAGGGTCCGACAATAACGGAATCTTGCGGGTTTTCGATTTTATTGAAAAACAGCAAGAAACCCATGTGCAAGGGGCCATTCTGGCTGAATTCCCTGTAACTGCACCACCGAACGTACGCACGGTACTGGTCGATCTAATTCCGGTGCATGGCGCGGGCGGCACGATTATCCATGAACTTGGCGTAGCGCTCAGCATTCTGGCGGAAACGATGGATACCGGCAATTTCAGCGAACAGGCATCTAAAGTCTGGGTGCGTTTTGCGGTCGACACCCAATTTTTCCAGGAAATCGCCAAGCTGCGCGCGTTCCGCGTGTTATGGAACGCGTTTTGCGAAGCATACGGCGAGAAGGCTCCAGCGATACCGGTCTTTACCGAAACGTCGGTGCGGTCTTATTCGAAATTGGATCCATACGTCAATTTGCTAAGAGCGGGCAACTCGACTTTTTCTGCTGTCCTTGGCGGCACGAACGCGCATACGGTGCATCCGCATGATTTTCTGACGGGGCCGAATGGCAAAAGCCGCCGTATTGCCCGCAACGTCCAGCTTGTGATCAAAGAAGAAGCGCATGCGGCGCACGTCCTTGACGCTTCGGCAGGCTCTTATTTTATCGAGACGCTGACGCAGGAATACGTGGAAGCGGCATGGCAATATTTCCTGGAGATTGAGGAAGCCGGCGGCTATTCGGAAGTCATGCAGTCAGGCTGGCTGACGGACGATATGCAGGCGAAATGGCTGGAGCGCAAAAAGCAGATTGCGCTGCGCAACGCTTCACTGATCGGAACGAATGTCTACGCCGACCCGCAAGAAGCGGTCAAAGACGGGACAATCGACGAAAGTCACCTGGAATACATGACAGCGAAGCGCTTGGCTGCGCCGTTTGAGAAAATGCGCGCACTCGGAAAAGAGCTGGTCTTGAAAACGGCGATCCTCCACCTTGCGCCGTTGAAAACGGTCAAAGCACAATCGGATTTCGTGGTCGGTTTCCTTGCGGTCGCAGGAATCGAACCTTTAATCAGCCCGGAATTAGTATCGGCAGACGAAGTTAACCGTTTCCTGCAGGAAAACCACATCGATTACGCAGTGCTGTGCGGTCCACCAGAAACACTCGACAGCATCCTGCCAGGCTTGGAAACGTCGGCAAAGGTTGACGCGGCAGGCAGAATTCCGAAAGATCGCAGTGAGTCCTGGAGCAGACACGGCATCACTGATTCGATATACAACGGCAAACACATCAACTCGAAATTGGAAGCGATCTTAAGTCTCGGAAAGGGGGCCTTTTAAAATGGCAAAACCGGATTTTTCTAAAGTCGATTTACAGCAATTGGCTCTGGAGCCGCAGGAAGCGGTTCAGCAAGAACCTTTTGAAACGAATGAAGGCATAGCCATCAAGCCTGTTTATTCCCCTCAAGACATCGAAGGTGCTGAAGACAGCTTGCCTGGTTTCGCGCCGAATGTGCGCGGCCCTTACCCGACGATGTATGTATCGCGTCCGTGGACGGTCCGCCAATACGCCGGATTTTCAACGGCTGAGGAAAGCAACGCCTTTTACCGCCGCAATTTGGCGATGGGCCAAAAAGGGCTGTCGGTGGCTTTTGATTTGGCGACTCACCGCGGCTATGATTCTGATCATCCGCGGGTTGTCGGAGATGTCGGCAAAGCCGGTGTCGCAATCGACAGCGTAGAAGACATGAAAATCTTGTTTGACGGCATCCCGCTCGACCAAATGTCGGTGTCGATGACGATGAACGGCGCAGTTGTGCCGATCATGGCATTTTATATCGTAGCGGCGGAAGAGCAAGGCGTGTCGCCGGAAGAGCTTGCAGGAACGATCCAAAATGATATTTTGAAAGAATACATGGTGCGTAATACGTACATTTATCCACCTGCCATGTCGATGAAAATCATCGCGGATATCTTTAAATACACATCTGAAAAAATGCCGAAATTCAACTCTATTTCGATTTCCGGCTACCACATCCAGGAGGCGGGTGCGACGGCTGATATTGAATTGGCGTATACACTTGCCGACGGATTGGAATACGTCCGCACCGGCCTTGCAGCTGGAATCGGCATTGATGCTTTTGCGCCGCGTTTGTCTTTCTTCTGGGGCATCGGCATGAACTATTTCATGGAAATCGCAAAAATGCGTGCGGCCCGCGCCATCTGGTCGAAAATGATGAAATCATTCGATCCGCAAAACGACAAATCGTTGGCGCTCCGGACTCATTCCCAAACTTCGGGTTGGAGCTTGACCGAGCAGGATCCATTCAATAACGTAACGCGGACGTTGATCGAAGCGAATGCGGCGGCCATGGGCCATACCCAGTCGCTGCACACAAACGCACTCGATGAAGCAATCGCTTTACCGACCGACTTTTCTGCCCGCATTGCGCGCAACACGCAATTGTTCCTGCAGGAAGAAACTTTGATGACCAAAGTCATCGATCCGTGGGGTGGTTCGTATTACGTCGAATCATTGACTAATGAATTGATGGAGAAAGCTTGGCAGTTAATCGAAGAAGTTGAAGAGCTTGGCGGTATGGCGAAAGCGATCGAGACCGGCCTTCCTAAAATGCGAATCGAGGAAGCGGCTGCGAAAAAACAGGCACAAATCGATTCGAATGAAGAAATCATCATCGGCGTCAACCGCTACAGAATGGATGAAGAAGACCCGATTGACATTTTGAATATCGACAACACAATGGTCCGTAAAAAGCAGATTGAGCGCATCGAACACATGAAGGCGACGCGCGACAGCGAAAAAGTGGGCGCGGCGTTACGGCGTCTGGCAGCAGCAGCTAAAACCGGAGAAGAGAATATCCTGGAATGCGCAGTTGAGGCGGCGCGCAATCGCGCGACATTGGGCGAAATCTCGGATGCCATCGAAGAGGCGTCTGGACGGCATAAAGCAGTAATCCGTTCAGTAAGCGGCGTGTACAGTTCCAACTTCTCGAACCAGCAGGAAATGGAAACCGTCAAGGAAATGACAGAAGACTTTATTGAAAACGAAGGGCGCCGGCCACGCATCCTGATCGCGAAAATGGGGCAGGACGGCCATGACCGCGGAGCGAAAGTCATCGCGACAGCATTCGCGGATCTTGGCTTTGATGTTGATATCGGACCGTTGTTCCAGACACCTGCAGAAACAGCGCAGCAAGCTGCAGAAAACGATGTCCACGTCATCGGCGTCAGTTCGCTTGCGGCAGGGCATATGACCTTGGTGCCGGACTTGGCGGCAGAACTGAAGAAAATCGGCCGTGAAGACATCCTGATCGTCGTGGGCGGCGTCATTCCAGCGCAGGACTATGAATTCCTGCGCAACAACGGAGCGAGCGCCATCTTCGGTCCCGGTACTGTCATCCCGGTAGCGGCGCAGAAAGTCATCGAAGAGATATACAGCCGACTCGGCTATGAGGAAGTGGCGGACTGATGGACCGCGAAAAAGGTTCCCGGCGTGTCATGGAAGGCGTCAGAGCCAGCCACGACGGCATGCAGTCCGCGCCGCGCAAGAAATTCATGAAGCCTCAGGCGCAAGGATTTAACACCGCTGAACTGGCTGAAGGGGTGATGGGCGGATCGCGGATCCATTTGGGCAAAGCGATTACGCTGCTTGAAAGTTCGAATCCGCAAGACAAGAAAATCGGGCAGGACTTGTTGAACCAGCTGCTTCCGCATACCGGCAACAGCATCCGTATCGGCATCACCGGTGTACCGGGAGCGGGCAAAAGCACGTTCATCGAAACGTTCGGCGAAATGCTGACGGAATTGGGCCATAAAGTCGCGGTGCTTGCCATCGATCCGAGCTCGTCGGTTACCGGCGGCTCGATCCTTGGCGATAAGACCCGCATGGAAAACCTGGCAAGAAATCCAGGAGCGTTTATCCGGCCGTCGCCGACAGCCGGAACGCTCGGCGGCGTCCACAAGAAGACCCGTGAAACCATGCTGCTATGCGAAGCGGCGGGCTACGATGTCATTCTTGTGGAAACCGTCGGAGTCGGCCAAAGCGAGACACTGGTGCGCGGCATGGTCGACATGTTCCTGCTGCTGGTGTTGACTGGTGCAGGCGATGAACTCCAAGGCATGAAAAAAGGGATTTTAGAGCTGGCTGATGCCATCATCGTTCATAAAGCGGACAGCGACAACATGAAGCTTGCCGAGAAGACTGTACGCGAATACAAAGGAATCCTCCATTTTTTGCAACGGGCGACAGAAGGCTGGAAGACGCAGGCGCTGCCGGCATCTTCACTTGAAGAAACAGGGATCCGTGAAATTTGGGATATGGTGAAACAATTCGAGGATACGGTCAAAGTGAGCGGCTATTTCAACGTGCGCCGGCAGAACCAGACCAAAGATTGGTTCCGTTCGATGATCACCGATGAATTGCTCAGCCGCTTTTACGGGGACCGGGAGCGCAGCGCCAAGGTCAAAACACTGGAGCAGCAGGTTCTCAAAGAAGAACTGACCGTGTCGCAAGCCATCACGGATTTGTTCGAGTGAGCTTTTTTGCAAGTCTTTTCAAGTCCTGCTATGATTGAATGAGGAAATGATAAGGAGTTGTTGACAAATGGCTATGGATTTTAACTTTATGATGAACGATATCGTCAAGCAAGCGCGCCAGGAATTAGTAGAAGGCGGCTATACACAATTGGAAACGGCAGAAGAGGTCAATGAAGCCTTTGCACAACCCGGTACGAGCCTCGTTATGATCAACTCGGTCTGCGGCTGTGCAGGCGGTATTGCACGCCCTTCAGCTTTGCATTCCGTACATTACGACAAGCGTCCGGACCACCTGTTGACTGTTTTCGCTGGACAAGACAAAGAAGCGACTGCTCAGGCACGCCATATCTTCGGCGACGATCACTTGCCTTCATCCCCGTCATTCGTTCTGTTGAAAGACGGAAAAATGGTAGAGGAAATCGGCCGCCACGAAATCGAAGGGCATGACCCGATGTCTGTTATCACACACATCCAGGAATTGTTCGAAAAACATTGCAATGAAATTTAATGCAAAAATGCCCCTTTCATAGGGGTATTTTTTTTTAGAAAGCGTTTTCTCATTCAATGAAATCAGCGGGACCGAACAGAATCTGGCTAAAAAGAGGAGCAGAACATGAAACTGAAACGTTTTTCAATCGGCTACCGGACGATGAAGACAGCGGCCGGCGCCGCAATCGCTATATACTTGGCGCAGCTGTTGCAATTGGATTATTATGTATCAGCCGGAATCCTGGCGATTCTTTGCAATCAGCCGACAAAGAAAAAGTCCATCCGAGCGGCGTTTTCGCGTTTTGTCGCAAGTCTTATCGGCATCGCCTACGCTTTCGTCTTTTTTGAAGGCATCGCCTACCATCCTGTGATGTTCGGCGTCATGATTCTGTTGTTCATCCCTGTCCTGGTATCGCTGAAATTTTCGGATGGCTTCGTTTCGAGTGCTGTCATCTTACTGCACATCTACGACGCGGGAAATTTGACCGGCGCCCTTTTGCTGAACGAAATCGTGCTGATGGCGGTCGGCT
>DATISS010000011.1:0-2149 GCA_035468565.1 Planococcus sp. (in: firmicutes) | reverse complement strand
GCCATCCGCTCGACCAGCCGGTCCCTGGCATCCGCCAGGCTGTCTTTTTTCAGTTTCTGAAGTTCTGGCCAGTCCCCAATGATGTTATACCCATCCACCAGTAGAATGTCCATTGCCTCAACCCAGCGGATTGCGCTTCCGATAGACTTCGTACATCAACAGGCTTGCGGCAACCGAAGCGTTCAGCGAAGTGACATGCCCGACCATCGGCAGCTGGTAAAGGAAGTCGCATTTGTCACGCATCAAACGGCTCATGCCTTTGCCTTCGCTGCCGATGACGACAGCAAGCGGCAATTTTGCATCCATCGTCCGGTAATCTGCAGATTCTTTCGCGTCTGTGCCGGCAATCCACAGGCCACGCTTCTTCAATTCATCGACGGTCTGCGACAGATTATTGACGCGCACCACCGGTACATGCTCGATTGCGCCGGTCGAGGCTTTCGCGACAACCGCCGTCAACCCGACCGCTCGGCGCCTCGGAATAATCAAGCCGTGTACACCGATGGCATCCGCAGTCCGCATGATCGATCCCAAATTATGCGGATCTTCAAGTTCATCGAGAATGAGAAAGAACGGATCTTCGGATCGGCTTGCCGCCGCTTCGAACAAGTCGTCCAGCTCCGCGTAATTATAGGCCGCCACTGCCGCCGCGATTCCTTGGTGGTTGGAATCGGTCAGGCTGTCAACTTTTTTCTTAGGCACGAATTGCACCAAGACCTTTTTCTCTTTAGCCAGCTCCAATATTTCCGTGATGCCTTTTTTCTGGACGCCTTCAGCAATCCAGATTTTATTGATATCGCGGTCGGCGCGCAGCGCTTCCAATACAGGATTTTTGCCGCCGATGATTTCTGGCGTTAGTTCTTCGCTCATTTGACCACTCCTCTCAACTCTTCAACGATATCGATGGCGTATCGGATGACCTCATTGGTCCGCTCCTGCCGTTCTTTCAAGTACAGCCAGCCCAGAACCGCCTCAAACGCGGTACTGAAATTATAGGTCTGGACATCGGTGTTTTTTGGCACGGAGCCTGATTTGGCGTTGCGGCCGCGCCGCATGATCGCCAATTCCTCTTCCGTTAAAAATCCTTCTTCCGTCAACCGTTTGAGCACCATCGCCTGTGCTTTCGCCGAGACGAACGTCGTCGCCTGGCGGTGGAGCGTATTCGGCTTGACGCGCCCTGAGCGCAGCAAGTGTTCGCGCACCGCCTGCTCATAGACAGCGTCCCCCATATAGGCGAGCGCCAGCCCATTCAGCTGGTCAACATCCTGGTTCCGTAACACATTCATATTGTTAACCCCGTTTCCAACGCGTGCCTTGCGCCGTATCTTCCAAAATGATGTTTTTCTCTTTAAACAAATCACGGATTTCATCGGCACGGGCGAAATCGCGGTTTTTGCGCGCTTCGATCCGTTCAACAAGCAATGCTTCGACTTCTTCGTCCAATAACTCTTCCTGCTGTTTGAATGGCAGCCCCAGAACGTCGGCCAATTCGTCGAATATCGCGATAAATGCCGAAAGTACCTGCGTTGACGTCTGCTTTTCTAACAAATACATATTCGACAGCTTCGACAAATCAAAAAGCTTCGAAATGGCGTTTGCCGTGTTGAAGTCGTCATCCATCGTTTCAATGAACTCCGCTTTGATGGCGTCCATTTTCGACAGCCAGATATCCGAATGGTCCCCAAGGTCGGCGGATGCTTGCAAGCGATGCTTTAAATTGGCGTATGCCGTGCGCAGGCGGTCCAATGCCGCGATGGCATCTTCCACCAATTGCTGCGAGTAATTGATTGGGTGGCGGTAATGCACGGACAGCATGAAGAAGCGCAGCACTTGGGCATCCATCTCTTTCAAGATGTCATTGACTAAGACGAAATTATTCAATGACTTGGACATTTTTTCATTGTCGATATTGATATAGCCATTGTGCATCCAGTAGCGCGCAAATGGTTTGCCTGTCAGCGCTTCCGACTGTGCGATTTCGTTTTCGTGATGCGGAAACGTCAAATCCTGTCCGCCAGCATGGATGTCGATTGTGTCGCCGAGATGCTCGCGCGCCATCACTGAGCATTCAATGTGCCAGCCCGGACGCCCTTTGCCCCATGGGCTTTCCCAAGAGATTTCGCCTGGCTTCGCCGTTTTCCACAGCACA
>DATISS010000010.1:0-16126 GCA_035468565.1 Planococcus sp. (in: firmicutes) | reverse complement strand
TAATGCGATTTCAAGTGCTTCGTCAGCCTGGGAAACGAGTTTGAACGTCAATTCCTGTCGGACGCTTTCCGGAATGTCCTCGATGTCCCGCTCGGTGTCCAACGGCAAGATGATCGTCTTCAATCCGGCGCGGTGCGCACTCAATGTTTTTTCTTTAACTCCACCGATTGGCAGAACCCGTCCGCGCAAAGTGATTTCGCCTGTCATGCCGACTTCCCGGCGGATCGGCCGCTTCGTCAAGGCAGACACCAACGCGGTAGCAATCGTGATGCCGGCGGATGGTCCGTCTTTCGGCACGGCGCCTTCCGGAACGTGGATGTGGATGTCCTGCGTTTCGTAGAACATCGGGTCGATGCCAAGTTCTTCCGCTTTCGAGCGCACAAATGACAGCGCCGTCTGGGCGGATTCCTTCATCACGTCGCCAAGTTTACCGGTCAGCTGGAGCTTCCCTTTGCCTGGTGACAATGAAACCTCGATTTGCAGCGTATCGCCGCCGACAGCCGTGTAGGCAAGTCCGGTTGCGACGCCGACTTGGTTTTCCGTTTCAGCCATACCATAGCGGAATTTGCGCTTGCCAAGGTATTTCTCGACTTTAGCAGCATCGATCTCGACTTTTTCTTTTTCGCCTGACACGATTTCTTTCGTCACTTTGCGGCAGATCGAAGCGATTTGGCGCTCCAAACCGCGGACACCCGCTTCACGCGTGTGATAGCGCACGATGTTCAGGAGCCCTTCATCGGTAAAATGCAGCTGCTCGTCTGTCAGCCCATGCTCTTTCAATTGCTTCGGAGCCAAATGGTTTTTGGCGATCATCCCTTTTTCAGCTTCCGTATACCCCGCTATCGAAATGACTTCCATGCGGTCGCGCAGCGGGCCTGGGATTGAACTCAGGTCATTTGCCGTCGCGATAAAGAGAACATTCGATAAATCATAAGTTTCTTCGATATAATGGTCGCTGAACGAATTGTTCTGTTCCGGATCCAACACTTCAAGCATAGCCGAAGACGGATCGCCGCGGAAATCGGATGACATCTTATCGATTTCATCCAATAGGAATACCGGGTTGACGGTTCCTGCCTTTTTCATCCCTTGGATGATGCGGCCAGGCATCGCTCCGACATACGTGCGGCGATGGCCGCGGATTTCCGATTCGTCGCGCACGCCGCCGAGCGAGATGCGGACGAATTTGCGGTCCAGCGATTCAGCAATCGATTTTGCGAGCGATGTTTTCCCGACGCCTGGAGGTCCGACGAGGCAAAGGATCGGGCCGCGAAGCGAATTCGTCATCTGGCGCACTGCCAAATATTCAAGGACGCGTTCTTTCACTGTCTCAAGTCCGTCATGATCGCGGTCAAGTACCTCTTCCGCATGCTTGATGTCGAGGCGGTCGACGGTAGATGCCGACCACGGAATCGTTACAAGCCATTCGATGTAATTGCGGATAATGCCGCTTTCTGCCGCAGCAGAAGGCAATTTTTCGTAGCGGTCCAGCTCTTTGAGTGCAGCTTTCTCCGTCTCTTCAGGCATACCGGCTTCTTCAATGCGCTTTTTCAAGTCGACAATTTCAGCCGATTTGCCGTCTTTGTCCCCAAGTTCGGATTGAATCGCTTTCATCTGCTCACGCAAATAAAATTCCTTCTGCGTCTGCTCCATCGATTTTTTGACGCGCAAGCTGATGCGTTTTTCCAAATCGATGACTTCCTGTTCATTGTGGAGGCGGCGGATCAGCGTTTCAAGGCGTTTTTCCACGTCGAACTGCTCCAGCATTTCCTGCTTTTCGGACAGCTTAAACGGCAGATGGGAAGCTACCATATCTGCCAAGCGTCCTGGTTCTTCAATATCCGCAACGGTATTATACGTTTCCGTTGTCACTTTTTTCGAGGCTTTGGCGTATTTTTCGAAATGCTCGAGCAATAAGCGCATCAACGCGTCCTGCTCCGCCGTTTTTTCTTCCTCGTCCGGATAAGAAGACACATCGACCGCTGTATACGTGTCGCCTTCGTTATAATTTTTCCACTTGCCGCGCTCTAGCCCTTCGACCAGCACACGGATCGTACCATTCGGAAGTTTCAGCATCTGTTTGACGTTAGCCAAGGTCCCTACCTTATACAAATCATCTTTTCCAGGCTGTTCTGTGCCCACTTCCGTTTGCGTCGCAAGGAATACAATGCTGTCTTCCAGCATTGCCTGTTCCAGCGCAGCCACTGACCGTTCACGGCCGACATCGATATGCAGCACCATTGTCGGAAAGACCAATAGTCCCCGCAGCGGCAATAAAGGCACGCTCTTGCTTGTTTTTCTCTTAGCCATAGGAATACCCACCTCCGGGTTAAATTTTTAGAATGGTTGACACCGCTTAAGTGCATTCAAATCATCTATAATGGAAAGTTTCGGCAAATGAAAGTTATAGGCGCATGAAAACTACTAATGCTGCTCTATGCATGCCGCCCATTAAAAAACGGGCCTTCCTCTGAACGCGCGAAAACGCACGATCAGAGTCAGCCCGTATCATCCTTTGCCACCCAACTTTTACGGGCAAGTGATCCAGCTTGCGCGGAAGATCAATTGGCCGCTAAAGTCCGATTGGTCCACCAACTAACAGGGGGCTAAACTCCCCACTGATTGAAGTTTCACTTAGATCCAGCTGCAACGCTGGATTATGCGGATGTTTTTTCGTTGTTGCCTTCTTTGTATTCAGAGCCATCTTCCAAAATGAGTTTCGGCTGTACTTTTTCAGTGATCGTTTCTTTCGTAATGACACATTCCACGATGTCTTCGCGTGAAGGCAGGTCGAACATGACATCAAGCATCGTATTTTCGATGATTGAACGAAGTCCGCGGGCGCCGGTTTTGCGTTCAATTGCCAATTTCGCAATTTCCACCAAAGCGTCCGGCTCGAATGTCAATTGGACACCATCCAATTCCATCATTTTCTGGTATTGCTTGATCAACGCATTTTTCGGTTCAGTCAAAATCTGCACCAATGCACTTTCATCCAATTGTTCAAGGCTTGCCAATACCGGCAAACGCCCGATGAACTCAGGGATAAGCCCGAATTTCAGCAAATCTTCAGGAATCAATTGGCTGAGCAATGACTTGTCGTTCAATTCTTCTTTGTTCGGATCTGCACCGAAACCGATGATTTTATTGCCGAGGCGGCGTTTGATGATTTGATCTACGCCGTCGAATGCCCCACCAACGATGAACAATACGTTTGTCGTATCGATCTGGATGAATTCCTGATGAGGATGCTTGCGGCCTCCCTGCGGCGGCACGCTTGCAGTAGTTCCTTCAAGGATTTTCAGTAGCGCTTGTTGGACGCCTTCACCTGAAACATCACGTGTAATCGACGGGTTTTCGGATTTACGAGCCACTTTATCGATTTCATCGATGTAGATGATGCCTTTTTCAGCGCGTTCTACATCGTAGTCGGCTGCTTGGATCAATTTCAGCAAAATGTTTTCAACGTCTTCGCCTACATAGCCGGCTTCTGTCAAAGAAGTGGCGTCCGCAATTGCGAAAGGCACGTTCAAGATGCGAGCCAATGTCTGAGCCAGCAAAGTTTTCCCGCTGCCTGTTGGTCCGATCAAGACGATATTCGATTTAGACAATTCTACATCGTCGATCTTACTCTGGGAATTGACGCGTTTGTAATGGTTGTAAACAGCGACTGCAAGCGATTTTTTCGCTTTGTCCTGGCCGATTACGTAGCCGCCGAGAATGTCCATGATTTCTCGTGGTTTCGGAACTTCCTTAAACTCGACCGCTTCTTCCGTACCTAGCTCTTCTTCTACGATTTCCGTGCAAAGCTCGATACATTCGTCGCAAATATATACACCTGGTCCTGCGACCAGTTTACGGACCTGTTCTTGCGGTTTGCCGCAGAACGAACATTTTAAATGATCTTTTTCGTCATTGAATTTGAACAATGTATCCACCCCTATTCAAGCCATTATCTTACAAGATTATGCTCATTGTAGCAACTAATTAGAATTACTACAAAGAGTACGCTCTTATGTATTGCGGCGCTTGCGTTGTTCTATGTAGAAGTAAAACAAGGCGCGGTTGCCGCGCCTTGTTTTAAGCCTTGCTTATGTGGTAATTATTCAGCGCTTTGAGCGTCTGCAACATCTGTCGTAATTTTAGCGTTTTCCACTAGGAATTCAACAGTGTTCTGCATGCGAAGGTCGTTTTCAAGCATCTCCGTGCCGCCAAGTGCAGTTTTGATTTGTTCAAGATCCATGTTGAACTGAGAAGACATCTTCTCAAGTTCAGCGTCGATGTCTGCAGAAGACACTTCCATGTTTTCTGCAGCAGCAATCGCTTCAAGAACCAATGATACGCGTACGCGTGTTTCTGCGTCAGTTTTCATCTGTTCGCGAAGTGCAGTCTCGTCCTGTCCAGAGAACTGGAAGTAAAGGTCAAGGTTCATGCCTTGCTGCGTCAAGCGCTGCTCGAAATCGCTCATCATGCGGTCAGTTTCTGAATCGACCATCGCTTGCGGGATGTCGATTGTTGCATTTTCAGCCGCTTTTTGCACTAGCTCATCGCGGAGCTGCGCATCAGCATTGGTTTTTTTCTCAGCTGTCAGCGTTTCTTTCATTTTCGTGCGAAGTGCATCCAAACCTTCAACTTCAGGATCGATTTCTTTAGCGAAATCGTCATTCAGTTCTGGAAGTTCTTTTGATTTCACTTCGTTGATCTTCACTTTGAAAGTTGCAGCTTTTCCTGCAAGTTCAGCAGCGTGGTATTCTTCAGGGAAAGTAACTTCAACTTCTTTTTCTTCTCCTGATTTAGCGCCAACCAATTGTGATTCGAAGCCTGGGATGAATGAATTCGAGCCGATTTCTAGAGAATAATCTTCTCCTTGGCCGCCTTCAAACGGTTCTCCATCAACAAATCCTTCAAAGTTGATAATTGCAGTATCGCCTTCAACGATCGCTTCATCTTCTTTAACAGCAAGTTCAGCTAAACGTTCTTGGTTTTCTTTCAATTGGTTCTCGATTTCTTCGTCAGTCACTTCAGCATCCTGTTGGGAAACTTCAAGACCTTTGTATTCACCAAGCTGAACTTCCGGTTTAACCGTCACTTTAGCTGTGAATACTAGAGGTTTGTTTTTCTCCATCGTTTCGATGTCGATTTCAGGACGGTCTACAGGGTTGATGCCTGCTTCTTCCACTGCGTTAGCGTAAGCGTCCGGCAAGATGAAATCCAAAGCATCCTGATAAAGTGATTCTGTGCCAAAACGCTGTTCGAACATTTGGCGTGGCATTTTCCCTTTACGGAAACCTGGTACGTTAATTTCCTTAACGACTTTTTTGAACGCTTTGTCCAATCCTGCGTTCACTTGCTCTGCAGGCACTTCTATTGTAAGAGTTCCTGTGTTACCTTCGTGCTTTTCCCATTTTGCTGACATATTATAAGCCCTCCAAACATTTTTTCAAAGTCATATTACGTTTTATACGATTTTTGACAACTTCAATATTATATCACAGCTAGCGCCAGGTTCAACTATTTCTACCCGTTGCGCAGCTCAAACCATTGTTCGGCGTGAAAAATGAGCGTCAAGAGCTCTTGATCCACGCTTTCCGGTGCTTCTTCCGAAAACAGCCCATCCAAATATCCTTTGTATGCGAACGCCACTTGTTCCGCGCTGTATGCTTCCCACATGAATGGGTAGAGCAGGAAAACGTGCCGGTCAAACAGCTCGAGCGCCATGTCCAGCCGCGTCGGATCTTTTTGCATGCAGTCTCGCAGGATTTTTTTTACCGCCACGAGCTTGCCGTCATTTACGGGATCGGGCAATTGGCGGATCGAATATGTTTCTTCAAAGCCGAATTTGTGGAGCCGGACCTCAGCGTCCACTTTTTCCTCATGGAGCTTGAATAATATGTATGTTTTCGCCAGCGTGTCCGTTTCCGGATGCTGTACCAGTTCAATCATGCTGCCTTTCATCACTTCTAACGAGCCAGCAGGCAGTTCGAGCACACGCCTCTCCTGCTCAGCAGGCGGCAGCGCCACAAAATTCGCTGTAGCATACAACGTCGGATCGATTTTGGCTGGCACGGCGTTCAAGGCGATGCGTTCGTTCAGCTCACGCAATTGCTGGAATTGCTCCAGCCGTTCATCCGGCAGTACCTTTTCCTCAATCAGTGCTTCGAGCACCCGCTCCGCTTCGCCGAACTCCCGGACTTGCATCAGAATGCTTATGTATAATTCCATTGTTTCCAGATAATGCACCGGCCCTACCTTTAAGAGCTCCCTGCATACTTCAAGCGCTTCCTCGTATTCACCAAGCTCAAACAAGCAATAGGCATATGCACCGAGCGCTCCCGGATGTTCCGGTTCATAGGCAAGCACTTGGTGCAGCTTATCGCGTGCACTGACATATCTTTCGTCTTTCAACAGGTTCATGCCTTCCGTCAGCAACACTTGTACCGTGTTCGGGAAAACAATAACATTGCCTTTCCGTTTCAGCTCCCTGTACTTTTTACGCATTATAACACCCCATTTGTACTATCTATGATACCATAACGGGTTTTTGCTAGAAAATAAAACCTTAACCCTCCAGACAAATCAACCCGCATGTTCCGGCTCAATGGGGAATTGCTTTTAGCTTCTGGAATTGGCTGATGCGGAACCAGCGCGGCAAGAATTGGCGGATTTCGTCATCGTTGTATCCGACTTGCAGTTTTTTGCCGTCGTGGAGGATCGGCAAACGCAAAATCCCTGGGTTTCCTTGAATAACTTCATATAGCTCCGGCATGGACAAAGTATCAAGGTCAACTTTCAGTCTTTTAATGGCGTAGGCTTTTTTCGAAATGATTTCTTCTGTGCCTTCATCTGTCAGCGATAGGATCTCCTGTATCTCTTCGACGGTGATTGGCGTGATCGAGAGGTTCTTTTCGATGTAAGGGATGTTGTATTCGTTGAGCCATGCAATCGCTTTCCGGCAGGAGGTATTGCTCGTAGCGGTAAATATTTTCGCTTTCATCATGTCACATTCCTTTCGTTCAATGTACCTTCCTTCATCTGTTTGATGATGTCCGGGGGGAACAGCGTGCGGCAGAACACTTTTGCAAATTGCTGATAATCCACATCCAAGCCTTCACTGTTGCGGGCCTGCAATTTTTCGAGCAGCGACTGCAGGCACCATGTCAGCGTCCCGATATCGATATCGGGCCACATCAGCCCTTTGCTCTGCAGCTTTTCCAGATGTTCGAGCACTTTTTTGTGCATATGCGCTTTTGCATCCCTTACCACTGCAGCCAGTTCGGCATCCCGGATCAACAGCTCTGGCATCAATCTTCTTAAATTCGATTCATTCATTTTGTGGTAATGCATTTCAAGGCGCCCAGCCAATAGCTTTTCGGGATCGCCGCTTTTCCATTCGAGATCAAGCGGCATGATGTCTTCCAGCTGGTTTTCGATCAGCGACATCAGCAATTGCCGCTTGTCTGAGAAATACCGGTAAAATGTGCCGGTGGCAACATGGGCCCTCGCGGCAATCTCCTTCGCCGTCGTGTGTTCGTAGCCCTTTTCGATAAAGAGGGACTTGGCACTGTCGATCAATGCCTCCCTTTTCAGCTTTGATCGTTGTTGTTTCGGAAATGTCGGAAAATCTCCGACCAAATTATCGTTCGGCATTTCGTCACCTCTAGAACTTAGAATAACACGTGCAAGCCCGAAACATGAACTCTGGTTCATGTTTCGGGAGTGGTTTTTTTACTGTCCTTCACATTTTCGCCATTTAATGCTAAAGCTCTTCGACGTTTTCGCCGTTCAAGATCAGCTCATAGTCCAATTGCGGAATGATTGAGTGGGCGACGGGGCAGTATTTATCTGCGCTGGTGCGGATTGCGTGCCACACCCGTTCCGGTTCTACTACGCCGTCGACTAGGAATGTCACAGTAATCGATGTGAACTCTTTCGGCGGCTTGTCATTTTTAGCGCCTTCCGTAACAATTTCGATGCGCTCGATCTTAGCCATGCGGCTTCTGAGAATCGCCACAACATCCATACCGACGCAGCCAGCCAGCGCTCCGAGAAGCGCCTGCATCGGCAGGACGCCATTGCCTTCACCGCCGGTCTCTTGATGGGCATCCATCGCTAGCTCATGGCCTCCCGGGGTCGTCATCGTGAACAGAAAATCCTTTTGCCATTTTGTCGATACTTTCAAAGTCGGGACAGCCATTCAATATCCACCTTTCTTAAATAAATTTACTTTTATTCTAACATTATTATTCTGAATATTCCGCGTTATAAGAATTTATTTTTTCAACAATAAGAAAACCCCTTTGATCCATAAAGGACCAAAGGGGTTTTCCGCTCTATTATGTAATCATTTCCATAACGTCCCAGGAGAGATTCGAACTCCCGACCGACGCCTTAGAAGGGCGTTGCTCTATCCAGCTGAGCTACTGGGACATGGCTTTCTTTTGGAACGTGTTCTCCAATGAAAGACAATTTTAATTATAGAAATGATTTCATAAAAAGTCAATGCTATTTTGCAAAAACATTAAATAGATTTAATGGATTTCATCAAAGCCGTTAAGCAGCTTTGATAACGACATCTGCATTTCTCTCATAGCGTTGCCGCGATGCGAGATGGCCGCTTTTTCCTGCGGCTGCAGCTCTGCCAATGTCCGCCCCTCGGATGGCACCCAAAAAATCGGGTCGTAGCCGAAGCCGTTTTCCCCTAAACGCTCTTCTAGGATATAGCCTTCGCAAGTACCAGAGAACGTTTTTGTTTCTTTGCCGGGAACGGCGATCGCCAGAACACAGCGGAAACGCGCATGGCGTTTTTCTTCCGGAATGCCTTTCATTTTTTCAAGGACTTTGTCGATATTGGCGCTGTCGCTTTTTTCGCCGCCGGCATAGCGTGCCGAATAAACGCCCGGTTCGCCGCCCAACGCCTCAATTTCCAGCCCGCTGTCATCCGCGATTACAGCTGTGTTAAGGAGCCTTGCAACGGTTTCCGCTTTAAGGATGGCATTTTCTTCAAAAGTACTGCCCGTTTCTTCGACGTCAATGTCATCAGCTATATCGAGCAATGTCCGCACTTCATAGCCAAATGGACGGAATAGCGCTTCGAAATCCTTTGCTTTGCCCAAGTTTCGTGTCGCAATGATCACTTGTTTCATAAGTTGGAATTCACCTCTTCCCCGACCCGGAGAGCAATCTTTCCGAGTGCCTGTTTTTGCATTGCAATCAACTGTCTGATGCCTTCTTCACCAAGGTCCAGCAATTCGTTGAGTTGCGCGCGCGAGAATGTCGACTCTTCCCCAGTACCCTGCAATTCGACGAAATGGCCCGCCCCTGTCATAACCAGGTTCATGTCCACTTCTGCCGTAGAATCCTCGAAATAGTTCAAATCCAGAATGGACCCGATTTTATCATCGATGCCGACACTTGTTGCCGCCAGGAAATCTGTTACCGGGAAGGCCGGCAAGTCCAATTCACCGATCGCCATCGTCATAGCGACGAAAGCTCCGGTAATGGAAGCCGTTCGCGTTCCGCCGTCAGCCTGGATAACATCACAGTCGATCCACAGCGTGCGTTCGCCCAGCTTTTCCAAATCGACAACAGCGCGCAGCGAGCGGCCGATCAAGCGCTGGATTTCCATCGTACGCCCTCCCACTTTGCCTTGCGACGATTCACGGCGATTGCGTGAATTGGTCGCCCGCGGAAGCATCGAATATTCCGCAGTGACCCAGCCTTTGCCTTGCCCTCTTAAAAACGGTGGAACCTTTTCCTCGATTGTTGCCGTACAGATTACTTTCGTCTGTCCGACTGTAATCAGGACCGACCCTTCCGGATGAATCAGGTACTCTGTATCCATCTGAACTGGGCGCAATTCGCCCGTATGTCTGCCATCAATTCTAGTCATTTAAATTTCCTCCTCAACTCTACACCATTAGATTACCATATTTGCGGAAGCCCGACCAAAAAAACCTGATGGCGTGAGCCATCAGGTTTTAGGAAAACGTATGGAATGAACGAATGGCTCTTCAATGCCCAGCCATTTCTGAATGATCGACCGGAATATTGGAATTGATCCGGACGTATAGAAATGATGGACTGGCGGCTTGGTGCGATTTGAAAGCTCACCTATAAAGCGTAAGTGGCGTTCAACGTCCTTGGCCGTTTCTTCAGCAGACGACAGCACTTTCACGCCGCTGCCGAACACCCCTTCGATAAAGTCCTGGAGCAACGGGTAATGGGTGCAGCCCAAAATAGCTGTGTCAAAAACTTCCCCTTGGAGCTGGGACAATGTTTCTTCCACCATTTTGCGGGCAAACTCCCCTTCGTATTCATCACTTTCCACGAGCGGAACAAATCTCGGACATGCCAGTTGAACAACATTCGAGGAAGACACAAGCGACTTCACGGCTTTTTCATAAGCGCCGCTCCGGACAGTCCCAAGCGTTCCGAGTACTGCAATGTTCTTTCCTTGAGAAGATTTAATGGCTGCTCGGGCTCCGGGAAAGATGACGCCAATCACAGGTATCGGCAGTTTTTTCTGCAAGGAGTCCAATGCTGCCGCTGTCGCAGTATTGCACGCAATCACCAGCATTTTGATTTTTTTCTTCATGAGCGCTTCCGCCATCTGCCAAGTAAACTTCTTCACTTCCTGAAGCGAACGGGGCCCATACGGACAGCGCGCGTTATCGCCAATATAAAAAATTTGTTCATTCGGCAATAATTTCATGATTTCCTTGGCCACGGTCAGTCCGCCCACTCCGGAATCGATAACACCTATCGGCGCATTCACGTTCAAATCACCACTATCCTATTTCATGTTTTTGTGGAGCTTCTCAAGCAGCAGTGAAAATTGCGCCGCTTCTTCTTCGCTGAAATTCGCCATCACATTTTCCAGGTAATCCTGGCGCTTTTTGATCACTTCTTCAATGATGCGTTCGCCCTCTTTCAAGAGCTTGATGCGGACAACACGGCGGTCCTGCTCTTCGCGGATGCGCACCACAAGTTCATTTTTTTCCATGCGGTCCACTAAGTCAGTCGTTGTGCTGAACGCCAGGTACATCTTGTTTGAAAGATCCCCAATCGTCATGTCCCCGTGCTCAAAAAGCCATTGCAAAGCAATGAACTGCGGCGGTGTAATGGTATAGGAATTCAGGATTTCGCGGCCTTTTTGCTTGATGATGCCGGAAATGTAGCGAAGTTCTTTTTCCATAAACGCTACCCGTTCCGGGTCATGGAGATTCTGTTTGGCATTTTCATTCATTGAATTCAACACTCCTTGGCTAAGTATCCTTCCCTCTATAGTGAAGGTTTTTTATTGATATGGCAAGAATCCGCTTAATTTTTTGTTGAAATTAACCTCTTCGCGGTAAATAATTGCTTTTGCTCTTCGGTCCACGGATGGCCTTTGCCCGTTTGTTTCGAGATCTGGACCATGATGCCGCGGCCCGTGAAGCAAGACTCGCCCTTTTCATTTGTCACCCAATAATGGATATCGACCGAAGAATTGCCGACTTTCGCCGCTTTTACGTGGACCGCCAACGTTTCATCGAAAAACACTTGCTGTACGTAATCCACTTGCATATCGGCCACAACCGGAATCAACCCATCACCATCAGCCAGCCAATTCTGCATTAACCCGAGTTTTTTCATGTATTCGATGCGGGCGAATTCGAAATACGTGATCGGCACTGTGTTATTGACGTGCCCGAACATATCCGTTTCCGAAAACCGCACCTGCACCGGCACAGAAAAATCAAATTCTTGCTGCCATTCTTCTCTGTTTTCTATGTAATTCGCTTTCATTTAAAGTCCCCCATTGCGCTTTATTTTCTTAGTATAGCAAATAATGGTCCATTGGGGGCATACAGCAAAAAAACAACATAAAAAAACCCCGCATAAGCGGGGTTCATCTTTTCATTGTCTAGCTCCAGCGCCCAGATTCTAGGGTCATAAGCCACTTTGGCTGTGCGGCTGAAAACATGCCGCTTCGCCAAATCGTCTTATGCCCGTCGAATCTACATGGGCGCTTCCGCTTTTCGTTTCAATCAAACGTTATGATCGCTTCCGAAGAAGTTGCGGAACATTTGAACGGTTGTGTCGCGGTTCAATGCTGCGATTGAAGTTGTCAAAGGAATTCCTTTAGGGCAAGATTCAACACAGTTTTGAGAGTTACCGCATCCTGCAAGGCCGCCTTCGCCCATGATTGCGTTCAAACGCTCATCACGGTTCATGGCACCTGAAGGATGGGCATTCATAAGGCGTACTTGTGAAAGTGGCGCCGCTCCGATGAAATCGGATTTATCGTTGACGTTCGGGCATGCTTCCAAGCATACGCCGCAAGTCATGCATTTTGATAATTCGTAAGCCCATTGGCGTTTCCGCTCAGGCATGCGCGGGCCTTCACCCAAATCATGCGTGCCATCGATCGGCACCCAAGCTTTGACTTTTTTCAGCGAGTCGAACATGCGGCTGCGGTCAACGATCAAGTCGCGGACTACAGGGAATGTTTTCATCGGCTGAAGACGGATCGGCTGCTCCAATTTGTCGACAAGCGCTGTACAAGATTGGCGCGCTTTTCCATTGATGACCATTGAACATGCGCCGCAGACTTCTTCAAGGCAGTTCATGTCCCATGTTACTGGAGTTGTCGTTTTCCCTTCCATATTGACAGGGTTGCGTCGGATTTCCATCAATGCCGAGATGACATTCATGTTTGGACGATATGCTAATTCGAACTTTTCCCAATACGAACTTTCATCCGTAGAGTTTCTGCGCTCGATTTCAAATATAACCGTTTTTGCTGCTTCACCCATGGTAAATTAGCTCCTTTCAAAGTGCTATGCTTTCGCGGAATAGTCACGTTTACGCGGTGTAATCAATGAAAAATCGACTTCTTCATAATGGAAGATCGGCGCTTCGTTGCCATTGAACTTCGCCATCGTCGTTTTCAGGAATTCCTCATCGTTACGCTCCGGGAAGTCCGGTTTGTAATGGGCGCCGCGGCTTTCGTTGCGCAAAAGCGCTCCGATCGTGATAGCTCGTGCCAAATGCAGCATATTTCTCAGCTGGCGCGTGAACATTGCCCCCTGGTTGCTCCAAAGTTGAGTATCCGTGATGTTGATATGGTTGAAACGTTCCAGCAATTCCTGGATTTTTTCATCCGTCTTTTGCAGGCGGTCATTGTAGCGGACAACTGTTACGTTGTCCGTCATCCACTCGCCGAGCTCTTTATGCATAACATATGCATTTTCCGTACCGTCCAACGCAAGGATTTCGTCCCATTTGCGCTGCTCTTCAGCCGCTGCTTTGTCGAAGATATCCGATGGAAGGTCTTCAGCCAGTACTTCCAAGCCTTGCATGTATTGGATTGCATATGGTCCTGCGACCATTCCGCCATAGATAGCGGACAATAGGGAGTTTGCGCCTAAACGGTTCGCACCGTGCTGGGAGTAATCGCATTCGCCTGCTGCTAGAACGCCAGGGATGCTAGTCATCTGATGGTCATCAACCCATAGGCCGCCCATTGAATAATGGACTGCTGGGAAGATTTTCATCGGCACTTTGCGTGGGTCGTCACCAGTGAATTTTTCGTAAATTTCAATGATTCCGCCAAGCTTAACATCCAATTCATGCGGGTCTTTATGGGAAAGATCCAAGTAAACCATGTTTTCGCCATTGATACCAAGTTTCTGGTTGACGCAGACATCGAAGATTTCGCGTGTCGCGATATCACGTGGCACTAGGTTTCCGTATGCCGGATATTTTTCTTCCAGGAAGTACCAAGGCTTGCCATCTTTATAAGTCCAGATACGGCCGCCTTCTCCGCGCGCTGATTCTGACATCAAGCGCAGTTTATCGTCTCCCGGGATTGCTGTCGGGTGAATTTGGATAAATTCGCCGTTTGCGTAATAAGCTCCCTGCTGATAAACGATCGATGCGGCAGATCCTGTGTTGATGACAGAGTTTGTCGATTTGCCGAAGATGATTCCAGGTCCGCCAGTCGCCATGATAACAGCATCCGCGCGGAACGCACGAATTTCCATTGTCGACAGGTTCTGGGCAGTAATCCCTTTGCTGACGCCTGCATCGTCCAAGACGAGGCCAAGGAATTCCCATCCTTCGTATTTCGTGATAAGTCCGCTCACTTCATAGCGGCGAACTTGCTCGTCCAAAGCGTACAGCAATTGCTGGCCAGTTGTCGCGCCTGCGAAAGCTGTTCTGTGGTACATCGTGCCGCCGAAACGGCGGAAGTCCAAAAGGCCTTCTGGCGTACGGTTGAACATGACGCCCATGCGGTCAAGCAAGCGGATGATTTCCGGTGCGGCATCAGTCATTGCTTTAACCGGTTTTTGGTTAGCCAGGAAGTCGCCGCCGTAAACGGTGTCATCAAAGTGAATAGTCGGGGAATCCCCTTCACCTTTTGTATTTACTGCTCCGTTGATCCCGCCCTGTGCACAAACCGAGTGGGATCTTTTTACAGGAACGATTGAGAATAGGTCGACGGGAGAGCCTGCTTCTGCCGCTTTAATAGCAGCCATCAAGCCGGCAAGGCCGCCTCCTACGATAGTAAGTTTGCCTTTCGCCATTATGGTATTCACTCCTCTTTTAGTTCACCAATGATCGAAATTAGATTAAACGAATGCGAATAGCGCTCTGATGCCGATGATAGACAAGACGACAAATACGAGCAACGTAAAGTACGTTGAGTATTTCTGTGCCTTTTCAGACTGCGTGATTCCCCAAGTAACGAGGAAAGACCATAAGCCATTTGACAAGTGGAAAGTCGCTGCCATTACACCAAAAATGTAGAATACCAGCATTGCCGGGTTGTCGAGGATGTTCGCCATCATGTTGAAGTCGGCGTCCGCCGCATTGCCGATAGCGACTTGGAAGCGTGTTTCAAACACGTGCCATGCGATGAAGATCACCAGGAAAATCCCTGTATAGCGCTGTGCCACAAATAATGTGTTGCGCATATAGCTGTAATGCCCCACATTTTGTTTTGAAGTGAACGCTATGTATAGACCGTAAAACGCATGGTACATCAACGGTAAATAAATAACGAAGATCTCCAAGAAGATAACGAACGGCAAGTTCGCCATGAAATGGGAAGCTGTGTTAAACGCTTCCTCGCCCTGTGTCGCAAAATGGTTGACGATTAAGTGCTGCGTCAAGAACAAACCGATTGGAATGATCCCCAACAGTGAGTGCAGTCTACGCATTAAAAATTCTCGATTATCCAAAATTTTACCTCCCTTAGACGTTAATGGGCAGCAAAAAGAGCAATCGATATGTTACGAAAGCATCCATTGACTGCAATTATCATCATGATACAATAATATGACATTTTTATTGTACTCCGCACCATTAGGAGCGTCAAGGCAACTTGCCTATTTCTAGCAGTTTAATCGGGTAATTCATTATATTGAAAGCGGGTTCAAAACGACTGTCACAAACACAGATTTTAACGTCCAATCCGCCTTCAAAGTTCTAAGAAATCACGTGATTCCTGATATACTCGGGCGCTACGAAACGGACATCCTATACTGGACCGGCAAATCTCTGGCCTACAAATCCCCGCTTTTGTCGCTGAAGGGTGCGCCGGACTTTTTCCAGCAAGCCCATTTCGGGGAGCTGAAAATTGAACAGCCGGCGAAGGGAGAAAACGCCTTACACCTTGATGCGACTGGGTTAGAGAAGCATTTCTTCAATCTCGAATCCAGATTTTCGGCACAGCAAAAACAGAATATTGACGGTTTTATGACAGAATCTTTCGAAGAGCCCTTCGGCAAGAAAAACGGCGTTTGCATCACGACAAAATTTAATAATCCCACAATAAAAGGCAAGTTCACGTACAAAGTGAACTTGCCTCAGACTGTAGACAAAGTCTAATTTGGATGAATAGAGATGTATAAACCCAACCGGGCCGACCACTTCGCTTTCCGTGGTCGGCCCGGTTGGGAGCGTCATTTGAATCGAGGAGACGCTTTTCATACACCACTCCTGCTTCAACTATTATTAGAACCAACTCTTTTGGTATTTTAACTTGCTTCAGGATTCGAAACGCAAGGCGGCGACTCCAGCGGGACAGCGAAGTGCCGAAATCCACTCGGACGACTAGTCCGAGTTAGTTCGGCGCGAG
>DATISS010000009.1:0-13138 GCA_035468565.1 Planococcus sp. (in: firmicutes) | reverse complement strand
AAGCGGAAATTCTAAAGAATGGTCCTCTGAGCGCCGTTTTGTTTTTAATTATGCTGCTCCATGGGTGGAGAACAACAACGATAAATAATGCTAAAATATTCTCATAACGAGTTATAGGGAGGGGCGGCTATGGAATCCTTTTTTGATGCAAGGTCCAACTATCCTTTTGAACTTTTTTCCATTAGCCACGTGCTGGCGTTAAGCATAGCCCTGATCGGATCCCTGTGCATTATTGGGGTGAAAGGTCGGTTAGAGATGAAAGCTCAGCTGTTCCAACGGTTGCGCTGGCTATTGCTTGCCATTCTTTTATTATCGGAAGGTTCCTACCAGTATTGGGCCATCACACAGGACATTTGGCGTTTCAGCATCCACATGCCGCTTCACTTGTGTGGAATCGCCTCTCTTACGGCGATGGCCGGATTGCTGAGCTTGCGGCCATTTTGGATTCAGCTCTCATTTTTTATCGGAATCATTCCAGCTGTCTTGGCCTTGATGACACCCGAAATACCTTACGATTATCAGCATTTCCGGTTTTGGCTATTCTTTATCCAGCACACCGCAATTTCTTGGGCATGTTTGTTTTTGGCATTGGCCTTTCCAGGCGCCATCACCCTCCGTTCGGTGTTTTCCGTTTACGCATTGCTGCTTGTTTATGCCGCATTTATCGGTTTCCTTGTGAATCCGATGATGGATTCCAATTATCTCTACCTAGCTCGGCGGCCGTCCACCGCTTCTCCATTGGATTTTTTCGGAGACGGCCTCTGGTATTACATCAATTTGTGTTTGGCTGCCTTGCTTCTATTTCTCGTCCAGTACTTGATGTTCAGATGGCGAATGAGGAAAGCGTCCCTGGTCAATAAATAATGCTGAACATACGATAAAATTCATGCTGCATACATCGTCGCTCAGAGGAAATTAAAGTTCTTCTGAGCGGCTTTTTGATTTGCCCTAATGCATTCCTGAACCTTGAAATTCGTGGAATAAAACTGGTGGATTTTCACTCAATTTTCGTTTAACGGGCCTATGATGGGTTTTATAAACGAATGTGGTGCAAAGTACGTGCCGCCAACTAGCTGTACAATACGAATAACGCATAGGGATGGAAAAGGGAACTGGAATAAATAAACGCCCGCGCGACCCACAATACCGAACGCTTTGCGTTATTCCTGAGGAATAGGGAGATAAGAAGTTCGTAAGCTATAAATTATCCGATTATTCTGATAAAATATATTCATTAGAAACGTCAGCTGCCATTCGATTGAAAAAAGGAGGTGAAGATCCGTGTTTTCAACGCCTTTACACCCAGTTTTAGTGCATTTCCCGATTGCATTATTAACCTTGGGGATTGTGACACAGTTTCTTGTTTTATGGAAAAAAGACTTCTTTGACAAAGTTACTTTCTTATTATTTTCTACTGGATTTGTAATGGGGATTTTTTCATACTTGAGCGGGGAGGAAGCAGAGGAGTTTGCAGAAAACAGATGGGGCGAAGGGATTGAAACGTACCTCGAGCCACATGAATCTTACGCTTTAGCGACGTTAATTATTTTTGGCATTGTTCTTGCTTTAAAGGTTTTGAACTACTACAAAAAACTGCCATTTGTCCTGCCCATTATTCTCATTTTATGTATTGCTGGTGGAGTTACACTCACCTTAACAGGGCATTATGGTGGAAAGATGGTTTACGAACAAAATCCAACCAACGGGCAAATCAATGATGGTGAAAATGATGATGATGATGATGATGATTAATTGTGCTGCTCCCCGGAAGCAAAACAATTAATGAAAAAATGCCGGGCGGTACTTGAAGAACCTTCTGAGATGTGACAAGATAGACGGAGCAAGAAAACTAATAATTTCATAAAAACATGTGGGGGGATCGGTGTTGCCGATTGAGAGAATATCCGTGAGATATTGACCCTTGGAACCTGATCTGGTTAATACCAGCGGAGGGAACATATTCGAATCGGTATGATTTGTAATGATATGCGCCCAAGGTTTCTATAACCTTGGGCGCTTTTTTGTACCCAAAATTTGATATGTCCCTTGTTTCAGCTCCTAAAATCTGATTTTATGAGATAAATCTGAGGGGGAAGACAGTATGAAGAAATGGTCGGTGTTAATGGCATCTGTGTTGTTGATGGCAGCTTGCACGAACGAAACAGGGAGCACTTCGGGTGAAGCGCAAGAACAAGAGGAATTGAAAAAAGTCACAATGGTGTTGGATTGGACACCGAATACCAATCACACCGGGTTATATGTGGCGCAGAAAAATGGATATTTTGAAGAACAGGGGCTGGACGTCGACATCATCATGCCCGGGGAAGCTGGAGCGAATCAGCTGGTGGCATCGAATCAGGCAGAATTCGGCATCGGCGCGCAGGAAAGTCTGACGGAAGCGAGGGTCCAAGGCATTCCGATCGTGTCTATTGCGGCGATTATCCAGCATAATACATCCGGCTTTGCTTCACCTGCAGAAAAGGGGATCACGTCTCCGAAAGATTATGAAGGGAAATCGTACGGCGGCTGGGGGGCACCCGTGGAAAAAGCGGTTCTCAGTTCCATCATGGAACAGGAAAATGGGGATGTGGAACAAGTGGAGATCCTGAGTATCGGGAACACCGATTTTTTCACAGCTGTGCAGCGCGACGTCGACTTTGCGTGGATTTACTACGGCTGGACCGGGATAGAAGCGGAGTTGCGGGGCGAGCAATTGAACATGCAGTATTTGACGGACTACTCGGAAAAACTGGATTATTATACGCCGATCCTTATCAGCAATGAAGTCATGATTGAAGACGATCCGGAAACCGTGGCAGCTTTTACAAAAGCTGTATCACAAGGCTATCAATTTGCCATTGAACAACCCGAACAAGCGGCGGATATCCTGATTGAGGCGGTTCCGGATTTGGATGCTGAACTTGTGAAAGCAAGCCAGCAATGGTTGTCGCCGAAATACCAAGAGGATGCTTCCCGCTGGGGCGAGCAAAAACCGGCAATATGGCAGGACTACGCCACATGGATGTTCGACAATGGCTTGCTGGAAAAGGAGCTTGAAGTCGATCAGGCGCACACCAACAACTTTTTACCAGAGGAGGACAATAACTGATGGGAAATGCATTGCTTAGTATTCAGATACTACCTAAAACAAAAGACGGGGAAGATGTCATTCCGTACGTCGACAAAGCCATCGCCATAATTGAGCAATCCGGCGTGAAATACCAGGTCAATCCTTTAGAAACGACGATGGAAGGGGACTTGGCCGAGCTTTTTTCGATTGTCGAGAAGATGAACGACGCGATGATCGAGAACGGCAGCCGCAATGTCATCTCCCAGATCAAAGTGCTTTATCAGCCAAGCGGCGCTTCGATGGATGCCTTGACAGAGAAATACCGGTCATGAGCTTGCTGCGAAAAGGATGGAGACCCGTTTCGGTCCTCCTCCTTTTATTGATCAGCTGGCAAGTGCTGATCCCGGTCTTTGCCATTCCGGAATGGCTCATGCCGACCCCAGTGCAGATTGGAATCGAAGCATGGCAAAGCTGGCCGGATTACCGCAGCCACTTGTTTGCCACGATCCGGTTATCCATCATCGGCCTCTTGATCGGTTCTTCTGTCGGTTTAGGTGTGGCGATTTGTCTTCACCTTGTCCCCCTATTGAGAGGAACTTTTTATCCGTTGCTGATTTTATCGCAAAACATCCCGATTATTGTATTGGCTCCTTTGCTGGTGATTTGGTTCGGTTTCGGCCTGCTGCCGAAACTGGTCATCATTGTTCTTGTCTGCTTTTTTCCGATTACCATCGCCGCATTGGATGGATTCAGACAGACGAGCGGAGAATTGCTGCATTATATGAAAATGGCAGGAGCCACAAAACGGCAGATTTTTTGGAAGCTGGAATGGCCCCATGCTATGCCTTCCATTTTTTCCGGTTTGAAAATTGCGGCAACCTATAGCGTCATGGGAGCAGTAATTTCTGAGTGGCTGGGAGCGAAAGAAGGCATCGGGGTCTACATGACGCTCGCTTCTTCATCCTTTCAGACCGCTCAGGTATTCGTGGCGATTTTTTTAATCATGGCACTGAGTCTGATCTTTTTTGCAAGTATCATATTTTTGGAGAAGCGGATTATCCGCTGGAAAACAAGCGGAGGAGGAAGCGATCATGGCTGAACTGGTGATTGATAATTTAACCAAATGCTTTGATGGAAACGAAGTGCTGAAAAATTTATCTTTTCATATTGAAGAAGATGAATTTGTGGCGGTTCTTGGCCCGTCCGGCAGTGGCAAAAGCACCTTGTTTCATTTGATCGGAGGCCTTTACACACCGGACATCGGCGATATCGTGCTGGATGGCCAGAAGATTAACGGCGAAAAAGGCTCTATCAGCTATATGCCGCAAAGCCCATCTTTGCTGCCGTGGCGCACCGTTTTGGAAAACGTCTTGCTCGGAGCGGAGCTGACCGGAAAAAAAGAACCGCAAGCAGCCTTGGAGATGCTGGACAAAGCTGGGCTTCAAGGATATGAGGACGCTTACCCGCATCAATTGTCCGGTGGCATGAAACAGCGGGTGGCTTTTATTCGCAGTTTGTTGAGTCCGCAGCGGTTCATCTGTCTGGATGAACCGTTTTCTGCGCTTGATGAATTCACCCGGTCGGAAATGCAGAAATGGCTGCTTTCCATTTGGCAGCAGCATAAACGATCGATTCTGTTTGTGACGCATAATATCGAAGAGGCGCTTTTTTTAGCTGACCGCATCCTTGTGTTATCGGAAAAACCGGCAAATGTCGTAGCTGAATTTAAAGTGGACTTTCCAAGGCCGAGAGAAGAAGGCATCACAATGACCGAGGAATTCCTGCGATACAAGAAAGACATTTACAAAGTGTTAAAGACAGGGGCGACTGTATGAAAACGCAGCTGGGGGGAATAACGATGTTCAAACAAGAAGAAATCCGGATGATCAGAAACCAATCCCGACAAACGGAAGAAGCGGGGATCGTTTCACCGAAGCTGCTGGATTTTATATACGAAGAAAAACTGTTTAAATTATTCGTTCCGGAAGAGCTGGGCGGGCGTATGCTGCCGCTGCCTGAAGCATTGCGGGTATTTCAGCAGGCTTCCCGAATAGACGGGAACTTTGGCTGGCTCGTCACCATCGGCTCAGGGGGCGGGATGTTTGTCCCGAATATCCAAACCCAATGGGCACAACCCTTGTTCAGCCCGAAGGAAGCCGTGCTTGCAGGCAGCGGACATCCGAATGGCGTTGCTGCGAAAGTGCAAGGAGGGTATCGGATCAAAGGTGAATGGAAATATTGCAGTGGAGCTCCTTACGCCGCCTTCTTTACCGCCAATGCGGTAGTGGAGGGGGATCAAAGTGTGCGAAGTTTTGTTTTTATGCCGGAGCAAGTGGAAATTATTCGGGATTGGCAAGCATTCGGGCTCAAAGGGACGGGTAGCCATTCCATCAAAGTCCAGGAGGCGTTCGTCCCGGAAGACAAGACTTTCAGTTTGTTCGAACAGCAGAATGATTGGAGTGGCCTTGTACACTCATTTCCATTCTTGCCTTTTTCGATAGCTTCCTTTGCTTCAGTGTGTCTGGGAATTGGCGAGCATTTTTTCGAAGAAGCGGAATCGTTGGCAGAAAAGTATAGGAATAATAGGTCCGTTGAAGAATTGGACCGCTATCCCTTCGTTCGGGCACAAGTAAAACAGCAGGAACAAAAAGTGGCGGAAGTGACGGAGAGTTTCTACCGAAAAGGGGACAGCTTATGGAGCAGTCATGCCGCTGGGAAAGAAATGGCTGAAGCCGATTTGCAGGATTATATGGAAACAAGCAAGCAGGCAGCCGGTACGGTTATCCAAGCAGCTGATTCACTGATCCGGCTTTTCGGCATGGAGGCGATTATGGAAACCACGGCCATCAACCGCATTTGGCGGGATCTCCACACGGCAGGGCAACATGCATTTCTGAAGCCGAGTTTATAGTCGCGTCCAGGGAAAGAAGCCATTCTAAAAAATTCTGAACATGCAATACAATCTATACCCCATACAACGCCGATCCGAGGGAATCAACGTTCCTCGGATCGGCGTTTTGTTTTATTTTGCTTATTGTGTTGCTCTCAAGGAGCGGAACAATGCGGCCATCGATAATTCGATGATCATTTTTTTGTGCAGTGCAAAGAATCGAAATACAGAGATGGAAATTCTTTTCTATTTACAATTATACGAATAAGAGCTAAACTAAGTGAAAGTTTCCCGAGGGAAAAATAGTTCAACTAACAACAAAAAATGTCAGGAGGGAATGAAAATGGTTTCTGCACTCGTATTAAAAAATGTAGGTGTCTCTTACCACGGTAAACCAGCAATTCAAGAAATTGATTTAACCGTTGAACAAGGAAACATCCTCGGTATTATCGGCCCTAATGGTGCCGGGAAGTCCACTTTATTGAAGGCATTATTGAACCTCGTGCCGATTGATAAGGGCAGTATCGAGATTTTGGGAAGCACATTAAAGCAAAACCGCAAAAAGATCGCTTACGTACCGCAGCGAAGTGAGTTTGACTGGGATTTTCCAATTCATGTTCTTGACACCGTCTTAATCGGGACCTATCCGAATCTGGGACTTTTCAAGCGTCCAAAGAAAAAAGACAAAGAATGGGCATATGCATGTTTGGAAAAAGTAGGCATGGAGAAATTTGCAGATCGGCAGATAGGGGAATTATCCGGGGGGCAGCAACAGCGGATATTTCTCGCCAGAGCGCTTGCGCAAAATGCCGACCTGTTCTTTTTGGATGAACCTTTTGTCGGGATTGATGTGGCTAGTGAAGAAACGATTATTAATCTCTTGAAAGATTTAAAGGATCAAGGAAAAACGGTAGTGGTCATCCACCATGATTTAAGTAAAGCGAATGATTACTTTGACCAATTACTTTTATTGAACAAACAAGTCGTTTCTTTCGGAAAGCCTCAGGAAGTATTGCGTCCAGAAATTATCCTTAAAGCGTATGAAAGAGAATTGTCCTTTCTGCATAAAGTGGGAGTGAGCTAATCATGGTCTTTATTGAGGGGATTATCCAATATGACTTTTTGCAAAAGGCGTTATTGACTTCAATCATGGTCGGCGTCATTTGCGGCGTCATCGGCTGTTTTATCATTTTAAGAGGCATGGCGTTGATGGGCGATGCAATTTCACATGCAGTGTTGCCGGGAGTCGCCGTCGCTTATGCACTGGGCATCAATTTCTTCTTCGGTGCTGTGTTTACAGGGGTTTTAACCGCAATCGGAATCGGCTTTGTCAGCCAAAACAGCCGCATCAAACAAGATACATCGATCGGCATCATGTTTACAGCTGCATTCGCTTTAGGCGTTATTCTGATTACGGTGCTCGAAAGCAGCACGGACTTGTATCATATTTTGTTCGGTAATGTATTGGCAGTACGGCCTTCGGATATGTGGATCACGCTCGGCACAGGAGTGCTTGTATTGGCCGCGGTTTATATTTTTTACAAGGAGCTTCTTGTCACATCTTTCGACCCGACAATGGCAGAAGTTTACGGACTTCCAGTGAGGCTCATCCATTATTTCTTAATGACGCTGTTGACGATGGTGACCGTCGCTTCTTTGCAGACAGTCGGCATTGTGCTAGTCGTAGCCATGCTCATCACGCCTGCCGCTACCGCTTATCTGCTGACAGACCGTTTATCGGTAATGGTTTTTCTGTCAGCTGCAATCGGAGCGAGTGCTTCTGTCATCGGATTGTATTTCAGTTTCACGTATAATTTGGCATCAGGTGCGACGATTGTGCTTGCAGCGACCGCGCTCTTCTTTGTGGCTTTCCTGTTCTCCCCTAAACAAGGCATGATTTGGAGAAAGTTGAGTGCCAAGAAAAAGCAGGTCAATGTGCAAAGTTAAATTTCATAAAAGAGGAGAATAACAATGAAAAATAACAAGAAATTTTTGTTTGCCAGTCTCTTTTTCCTGCTAGTGCTGGCAGGATGTTCAAGCGACGAAAGCAGCTCAGCGAGTGAAAAAGGGGAAAAAATACAGGTAATAACAACGTACTCAATCATTTACGATATTGTCCGCAATGTAGGAGGAGACCGAGTAGAAATTCATAGCTTGGCTCCGATCGGATCGAATCCGCATGGATACGATCCGCTGCCATTGGATGTACAAAAAACAACTGATGCCGATGCTGTCTTCTATAACGGCTTGAATCTTGAAGCGGGAAATTCCTGGTTTGAAAAACTCATGGACACGGCTGGCAAATCAGGAGATGAGGCACCTGTATTTGCACTCAGCAAAGGGGTGGAGCCGATGTTTTTGACGACAGAAGGCAAAGAAGGGGAAGAGGATCCCCATGCATGGTTGAATGTTCAAAATGGCATTAAATATGCAGAAAATGCACGGGATGCTTTCATCAAGATAGACCCGGAACATGCTGAAGAATATGAAGGGAATGCGGAAACCTATATTGCTGAATTAGAAGCGCTTCATCAAGATGCTATTGATCGGTATAGCGAAATTCCGAAAGAAAAACGCATTTTTGTAACGAGCGAAGGCGCCTTTAAGTATTTCAGCCAAGCTTATGATTTCCAAGCAGAATACATTTGGGAAATCAATCAGGAAAACCAAGGGACACCCGATCAAATTACACGCGTATTGGATATTATTGAAGCACAGAATATCGAAGGCTTATTTTTAGAAACCAGTGTTGATCCCCGCAGCATGGAAATGGTATCAAGAGAAACAGGGATAGAGATCAAAGGGAAAGTATTCACTGATTCGATTGGGAAACCAGGAGAAGATGGAGACACGTATATCAAAATGATGGAATGGAATATCGATACTATTTTGAATGGGCTAACCAAATAAAAGGGAATTTTTTTCAGCAAGATGAAAATGCGGAGGGAGGAAGGCGGGGATGGTCGTGCTCACTATTAGCATGGAAGATTATTTGGAAAAGATCTATAAATTAACCGAAGAAAAAGGCTGCGCACGTGCAGCCGACGTAGCTTCATCATTGAACGTCCTTCCGTCCTCTGTATCCAAAATGCTGCAAAAAATGGACGACAAAGGCCTGGTTTCTTACGAAAGGTACCGAGGTTTCAGGCTGACGCCAAAAGGGAGCAGCATCGCTAGTGATATCGCGAATAAGCATCAAATGCTGGAGGGTTTGTACCGCATTCTCGAAATTCCTCCCGAAAATACCCAAGGGGAGATTGAGGGAGTCGAACATCAGATTGGGAAGGAAGCTGTTTTTTGTATAAGGAGCCTCGTTCAGTTTTTGGAGGATAACCCGAATGTCAGAAATGCTTATATCAAGTATCGTGAAGAGTTGGTGAACTAGTTGCATCGAGTAATGTAATCGCGTCCCAAGGAAAGAAAAAACTCTGAACACGGAAATACGATTTATACCGTCTACATCGCCGTTCGGAGGGAATCAACGTTCCTCTGAGCGGCGTTTTGTGTTGTTTATGCTTATGAATTGTGTTGCTCTCTGGGAGCGGAACAATGGAGTAAAAAATATCTGTGATTTTCACTATTTCTATCCCTATAACTTGGATGCATGTTGATTTTAACCAATAAAATTTTTGAATCCTTGAATAGAGCAGAAAAAAAGAACAGTTATGAAAAACTGTTCTTAGGGTCTCATTTAGAACTAGATTTTATGGCATTATACTGATACCATTCGGCGTTTTACCCACTTTTATTGTTTTTATCGTTTTGTTTTGTTCATTGTCAATCACACTGACGGTATCCTCAAACATATTGGCAACATAAGTGAATTTACTGTCAGCACTTGTTACAACTCCATGTGAACCTTCACCTGTATCAATTGTTGCGCTAACCTTTTTCGATTTCAAATCAACTTTTGTTACAGTATGATCGGGATTATCCTCCGTTCCTTGGTTGGCAACGTAAGCGAATTGATTGTCAGGCTCTATATAAACCTGTATCGGACCATTTCCAACATCTACTTTATCGATTTCGCCCGATTTCAAATCAATAATAGCAAGTGTATTATCTTTGTTTATGGTAGCTATCAACGTATTTCCATCAGAAGTAACTCCGGTTGTAGCTGGAGCCGTACCCACTTGAATTTTTTTCTTCTCTTTGAAGCTTTGAAGGTCTATTACGCTGACGCTATCTTCTCCCATGTTTGCCACATAAGCAAACTTACTATCGTTAGAAATTCGGAAACCGTGTGGACCCTTTCCAGTTGAAACGGTTTCAATAATTGAGTAGTCTTTCGCGTCAATGACCGAAACCGTGTTATCCTCATTATTTGTCACTAATACATATTTCCCATCTTCTGTAAATACTATATGAGCAGGGTGGTTACCCACTTCCACTTCTTCTAACATCTCATTGGTTTCAGGATTAAAAAAGATTGCTTTTCCCTTCATTTCCATTGGCTCGCCATTTCCATCACTCATATCAGGAACAACCACTGCTCCAACGACTTTTCCATCAGGTGACACTTGAATATTATGAACAGCCCCGTCTATCTCGAATGTTTCGATTAATTTTTGCTGTTCGACGCTTATTTTAGAAATACTTCCTCCTTCATTTGCTGTGAAAATAAAGCGATTATCCTCACTTGCGGCGGAATCAGTCACATCATCAGTCTCATCCTTCACTGTTTTTGTACCTTCTTCTTTTGAATTACCGCATCCTGCGATAACAAATGTAAGTAACAGAATAATGGATAATAATAACCCATAATATTTTTTCATTTCTTTATTCCTCCTAATTTCTAAGATGTAGATTATTTCTGTATAGATCTAACTCTACCAAATAAATATCCAGAAACTATGCGCTTTTTTACTATCACTAAATATATTAAACAGGACTAAATATGATAATCTACATATTTTAAAACCCGCGTGTGTTAAAAATAGCCTGACATCAGAACAATAGCTGACAGCTTTAAATTTCTATGAAAAGAACTGAATAGTCAAAATAATACAGAAGTATTTCAAAAATAGAAGAAATTGAAATATAGCTGTAATCAGCTACAAAGGTTTAACTGATATACTAAGCGGGTTAGACCTTTATGAAGTGAACTCTTACATAAGATCGATTCCATGCCATAGAAAACACTTTTTAACATTATGATCAATCATGCATAGCGGCATCAGAAAGATATTGGAAGGGGAACAAATACTTGATTTCGAAATGGATGTTGACCAGTTTATCTTCAGTATTAGCTTTATCGATTTTAATCCCTACAGCTAATGCGGAGAACCTGGATAAATTAGAAGAGAAAAAGCAAGAAGCCCAGCAGCAGCAAAGCGAACTAAATTCGGGCATCAATGAAAAAGCGGGACAAATTAATCAAAACGCTTCGAAATTGGAACAGCTTGCCGCGAAAATAGAGGGTTTGAATACACAAATTAATGAAACAGAAGCAAAGATCAATCAGGTTCAAGCCAAAATCGAAGGGACAAAAATCGAAATCGATGAATTGAGAAAATCGATTGATGAACTTGAACAAAAAATTGCTGAGCGTACTGGACTGCTTAAGGAACGGGCACGTGCCATTCAATTAAGTGGGGGATCGGTCGATTACATCGACGTCCTGCTGGGCGCAAATAGTTTCATTGACTTCATCGACCGTTTCTCTGCAGTCAACACGTTGATCGAAGCAGATCGTGAGATTATGCGAAATCAGGCGGCCGATAAAAAGGAATTGGCTGAACAAAAAGCGCAAGTTGAAAGCAAACTAGCCGATCAAGAAACACGCCGTTCAGAACTGGTCGGGTTAAAAGCTTCCTTTGATGGCCAGAAACAAGAGCAAGCCGGTCTAGTTAATGAACTGGGGGCCGAACAACAAAGATTAGCGGCAGAAAAAGGCAGCTTAGAAAATAAATACAGTGAAGTAATCGAAATCAGCGAAGATCTGGAAAAACAAATCGCCACTGAACAAGCGCGCTTAGCTGAAATTGCTAGAAAAGCGGAGGAAGAACGTCTTCGTAAAATAGCAGCTGAAAAGGCTGCTGCAGAAGCACGGGCAAAAGCAGCCGCAGAAGCACAAGCAAAAGCCGCAGCAGCAGAGGCCCGAGCACAAGCAGCTGAACAAGCGCGCGCGCAAGCCACAGCAAAAGATGAAGCACGAGCTGAAGAAGCAGCAGAAGAGGCCCGAGCACAGGCCGCTGCAGAAGCAGCACGCGCTGAAGAGGCTCGGGAAGCTGAAGCAGCCAGCAGTTCCCAGGCTACAGCTGCTCCCGCTCCGAAAACGGAAAGCCCTTCTGTAAGCCCGGTCCCGGAAGCCGCAGTTGCACCTGCACCTTCTTCTAGTGCTATGTTTATCAGACCGGTTTCTGGCCGGTATTCATCCGGCTTTGGAGGACGGGATATCGGAGAAGGTGCTGAATCGCATTTAGGACAAGATATTGCCAATGCTACCGGCACACCGATTTCCGCTTCAGCATCCGGCTATGTTTCTTTTGCCGGCGTGATGGGCGCGTACGGAAATGTCGTGATTCTTACCCATTCGATCAATGGCCAATCTTATTCGACTGTTTATGCTCACATGAGCGCCATCAACGTTTCATCTGGCCAAGCCGTTTCACAAGGCCAAACGGTCGGTTTGCTTGGTTCGACAGGGCGTTCCACTGGTCCGCATTTACATTTTGAAATTCATATTGGTTCATGGAATGGATCGCGGTCTAATGCGGTCAATCCAATGAATTATCTGCAATAATAGTGGAAGACAGCGTGCTTTAGTGAAAAGCATGCTGTTTTTTTTGAACAAAATCAATCGCGGCACAGAGAAACTTAGCTGATTGTTTTCCATTCCGCTTCATTCAAAGGTATTTCTCCATAGAGAGTTATTTCTTTTACTAAAGAACACGAAAGATACACTTTCTGCAGTTTCTTTCGTGTTCTCCAGATATGGAGCAAAACAGCGGAGACGCCTGCGGGATAGCGAGACAGCCGAGACCCCGCAGGGAGCGAAGCGACTGAGGAGGCTTGGCGCTCGCCCGCGGCAAGCGCAGCTGTTTTGCGGAATATCGGCTCCATCAGAAAAATGATTTACCTTTCTCAACAAGCTAAAAAAGGCAGATAGCGACATTCCGCTATCTGCCTTTTTAGTTGCTAGTACACTTCGATTTGCCCCATCATGCCATTGTCTT
>DATISS010000008.1:0-7777 GCA_035468565.1 Planococcus sp. (in: firmicutes) | reverse complement strand
AACCTATCAGGAGGAAACACACATGTCAGTAATTTCTATGAAACAATTGCTTGAAGCTGGTGTACACTTTGGCCACCAGACTCGCCGTTGGAACCCGAAAATGAAAAAATATATTTTCGTTGAGCGTAACGGTATCTACATCATCGACCTTCAAAAAACAGTCCGCAAATTGGAAGAAGCTTATAGCTTCATGAAACAAGTGGGCGAAGAAGGCGGTAAAGTACTATTCGTTGGAACGAAAAAACAAGCACAAGACGCTATTAAAGAAGAAGCTGAACGTTCTGGCAACTACTACATCAACCAACGCTGGTTAGGTGGTACATTGACTAACTTCGGTACAATCCAGAAGCGTGTCAACCGCTTGAAACAGATCGAGCGCATGGAAGAAGATGGAACTTTTGAAGTCCTTCCTAAAAAAGAAGTAGTACAATTGAAAAAACAACACGAACGCCTTGTTAAATTCCTTGGCGGGATCCGTGATATGAGTTCACTACCGGACGTAATGTTCGTAGTTGACCCGCGCAAAGAGCGCATCGCTGTTGCAGAAGCAATCAAATTGAACATTCCAATCGTTGGTATCGTTGATACTAACTGTGATCCGGATGAGATCGATTACATTATTCCTGCAAACGATGACGCAATCCGCGCAGTTAAGCTTTTGACTGGTAAAATGGCAGATGCTTTGCTTGAGTCAAAACCAGAAGTAGAAGAAGAAGAAGCTCAAGCTGAAGTTGCTGAGTAATTCACAATTTTTACAGGTGATAAGCGGCGAAACCCACTTATCGCCTTTTTTTGAGAAAATGTTCTTATCTTAAGGAGGAATTAAATCATGGCAGTTACAGCACAAATGGTAAAAGTATTGCGTGAAAAAACAGGCGCAGGTATGATGGATTGCAAAAAAGCATTAGTCCAAACAGATGGCGACATCGACGCAGCTATCGACTTCTTGCGTGAAAAAGGGCTTTCAAGCGCTTCTAAAAAAGCGGACCGTATTGCAGCTGAAGGGATTACAAACATTCTTGTCAAAGGCAATGAAGCTGTAATCTACGAAGTGAACGCGGAAACGGATTTCGTTGCTAAAAACGAAGGCTTCCAAACACTTGTTAAAGAATTGGGCGAGCATTTGATCGACACTAAGCCTGCTACTATTGAAGAAGCTACTGCTTCTTCAATGTCAAACGGCCTTACTGTGGCTGACCACATCTCGAACGCAATCGCTAAAATCGGTGAAAAAATCACTTTGCGCCGCTTCGAAATCCGCACGAAAACTGATGCTGATTCTTTTGGCCCTTACCTGCACATGGGCGGCCGCATTTCAGTACTAGTCGTTCTTGAAAACTCTACAAACGCTGATGCTGCTCGCGATATCGCAATGCACATCGCCGCTTTGAACCCTAAATACGTTTCACGCGACGAAGTTTCTGCTGACGAAGTGGAACACGAGCGCAAAGTTTTGACTGAGCAAGCACTAAACGAAGGCAAGCCTGAAAAAATCGTTGCTAAAATGGTAGAAGGCCGCCTTGGCAAATACTTCGAAGACGTTTGTCTATTGGATCAAGCGTTCGTAAAGAACTCTGACCAAAAAGTACGTGACTTTGCAGCTTCTACAGGCGGAACTGTAAAAGAATTCATCCGCTATGAAGTCGGCGAAGGCATCGAAAAACGTGAAGACAACTTTGCTGATGAAGTTATGAGCCAAGTAAACAAAAAATAAGCTTTATTTTTATAGGATGGACTTAGGGAACACTGAATGTGTTCCCTATTTTTCAATAAAAGTGTAACGGAGGGTACCGATGAGTGTTCAACAATATAAACGCATTGTACTAAAACTTAGTGGAGAAGCGATGGCTGGAGAAAAAGGATTCGGATTATCTCCTGAAATCATCAAATCGGTTGCTGCTCAAGTGAAAGAAGTTGTTGAACTTGGTGTGGAAGTTGCTGTAGTCGTGGGCGGCGGAAATATCTGGAGAGGCAAGGTTGGTTCTGAAATGGGAATGGACCGCGCAACTGCCGATTATATGGGCATGCTTGCAACTGTCATGAATTCCTTGGCATTGCAGGATTCTTTAGAAAAGCAAGATGTGGAAACAAGAGTCCTTTCTTCTATTGAAATGCGCCAGGTTGCAGAACCTTACATCCGCAGAAGAGCAATCCGCCATTTGGAAAAGAAACGCGTCGTCATTTTTGCGGCCGGCACAGGCAATCCATACTTCTCGACAGACACGACAGCCGCGCTTCGCGCTGCCGAAATAGAAGCCGATGTTATTTTGATGGCTAAAAACAATGTGGATGGAGTTTACTCAGCGGATCCTAGAACTGATTCAAGTGCTGTTAAATACGAAGAGCTTTCATATTTTGATGTAATCCAACAAGGGTTGCAAGTGATGGATTCGACGGCTTCCACACTATGCATGGACAATGATATCCCACTCGTAGTATTCTCTATTATGGAAAATGGAAACATAAAACGGGCTGTTCTCGGCGAAAAAATCGGGACAGTAGTGAGGAGAACAATATAATGCCAAAATCAGTGATAAAAGACACAAAGACAAAAATGGATAATGCAATTCAAGCCTTTTCACGTGAACTTGCTTCAATTCGTGCAGGGCGCGCAAACCCGTCAATCCTTAACAAACTGACGGTGGATTACTATGGTGCGCCGACTCCGATCAACCAAGTTGCAGGTATTGGTGTTCCGGAAGCGCGCCTCATCGTGATCCAGCCATACGATAAGACGATTCTTGGAGATATCGAAAAAGCGATTCTGAAATCGGATTTGGGCTTGAGCCCATCCAATGACGGTATTGTTATTCGCCTGGCAATTCCAGCGTTGACAGAAGAGCGCCGCAAAGATCTTGTGAAACAAGTGAAAAAAGAAGCTGAAGAAGCAAAAATCGGCATCCGTAACACACGCCGTGATGCAAACGACGATTTGAAAAAACTTGAGAAGAAAAGCGATATCACGGAAGACGATTTGCGCAGCTATTCTGAAGAAGTGCAAAAGTTGACGGATTCATTTATCGTTAAAATCGACGAAGTTGCAAAAGATAAAGAAAAAGAAATCATGGAAGTGTAAAACGAACTTTCCTCGGGGAAAAGCGTTCTGTTTAACAGAACGCTTTTTTTCATGCCAAAAATATGGCAATGGCGCGAAAGAAAGCGCACAACGCTAATTTTTTTGATATGATAAGCATTAGACATGCCGATTTGTAATAGGTGGAGGAATAATTATGTTCAATAAATTATTAAAGCGAATGGCTGATTCAGAAATTACAATTGAAAATGATGAACGATTATATGCTGCCGCAGCGCAGAAGGTGCCCGAACATATAGCCATCATCATGGATGGCAATGGCCGTTGGGCTAAGAAGCGTTCGTTGCCGAGAGTGGCGGGGCATCACGAGGGCATGAAGACGGTCAGAAAAATCACAAAGCTGGCCAACGAATTGGGCGTCAGCTATTTAACTTTATATGCTTTTTCAACTGAAAATTGGAAAAGACCCAAAATGGAAGTGGATTTTTTGATGCGCCTTCCAGAAGAATTTTTATCTGTGTTTCTGCCAGAATTGATTGAAGAGAACGTGCGGGTGGAAATGATGGGGTATCACCACAATCTGCCTGCCCATACAATTGAAGCGGTACGAAAAGCGAAAGAAGCGACAAAGGATAATACTGGTCTGGTCTTAAATTTCGCCCTGAATTATGGGAGCCGTGCAGAAATTGTCGATGCTGTGAAAAATATCGCAGCCCAAGTGGCGGCCGGAACATTGGAAGTCTCCGAAATTTCAGAAGAACACATCACTACAGGACTGATGTCATGTGATATGCCGGAACCTGATTTGCTGATCCGCACAAGCGGAGAAGTCCGTTTGAGCAATTTCATGCTCTGGCAATTGGCTTATACCGAATTTTGGTTCACAGAAACCTTATGGCCGGATTTTGGGGAAGAGTCATTGCTCGAAGCGATTGAGAACTACCAGAAACGCAATCGCCGGTTTGGAGGATTGAAAGGGGAAGAAGCGAATTGAAACAGCGTATTATTACAGGAATCATTGCTGCAGCTCTCTTTATTCCCTTCGTTGTCTACGGAGGTGCGCCGCTGACCATACTGCTGTATGGACTTGCAACGGTCGGCCTTCAGGAATTGTTGAAGATGAAGGGCAGAAGTCTGCTCAGCATTCCAGGATTGATCTCTTTAATCGCGTTATACGCGTTCATGATGCCAGACAGCTGGGCGCTATGGGTATATGAAACAACGGGTTATGTAAAGGTTGAATTCGCTTTTATGGCGGTAATCTTGCTATTGATCCATACGGTAGTCGTTAAAAACAGCTTTACATTCGACGACGCTGCATTTGCTATTTTAGGTACACTTTATATTGGCGTCGGATTCTACTACATGATCGAAACACGTGCTGCAGGCTTGGATTTTGTCGTTTACGCATTATTAGTCGTGTGGTTCACCGACTCAGGTGCTTATTTTACAGGGCGAAAAATCGGCAAGCGCAAATTATGGCCAGAGATCTCACCGAACAAAACCATTGAAGGGTTTGTCGGAGGCATTGTTTGGGCAATTGGAATTGCTTTAATCTTGAACTATTTTGTGGATTTGGATAAATCGATTCTGATCATCATCATTGTGACCATAGTCGCTTCTGTTTTCGGACAGATGGGCGATCTGGTCGAATCTGCATTGAAAAGACATTTCAATGTCAAGGATTCCGGCAAAATCCTGCCGGGGCATGGCGGTATTTTAGACCGTTTTGACAGCATCCTTTTTGTGATGCCGTTATTGCATTTTCTACATTTCATCTAGGAGAGGGAGCGTCTGAATGACCAAAAAAATCATTTTGCTGGGGGCAACCGGCTCAATTGGTGTCCAGACGGTGGATATTATCCGTGAACATCATACTGAATTTCGGCTGGCCGGCTTTTCAGCAGGCAAAAACATAATATTAACTAGAGAATTGGTCCATGAGTTCCATCCGGAAATCGTTTGTGTACAAAGCGAAGAAGACGCAGGAGCGCTGAGAGCAGAATTCCCTGCAGTGTCGTTTGTATCCGGAGACAAGGGATTGATTGAGACCGCTACATACGATGCAGAGATTTTAGTGAATGCCGTAATAGGCAGCGTGGGGCTGGAGCCGACATTGGAAGCCATAAAGCTCGGCCGCACCATTGCGATAGCAAATAAAGAAACCTTGGTTACCGCAGGGCACCTTGTCATGGACAGCGCCAAACGGTACGGCGCAATGATTTTACCTGTCGACAGCGAACATTCGGCGTTGTTTCAAGCGCTGAACGGGGAAAAGCTTGAGCAGGCAAGCCGGTTGATCTTAACGGCGTCTGGGGGCAGCTTTCGCGACTTGGCACGCTCTGAGCTTGAAAACGTGACTGTCAAAGAAGCCTTGGCTCATCCGAATTGGTCAATGGGAGCAAAAATAACCATCGATTCCGCTACTATGGTCAATAAAGGTTTAGAAGTGATTGAAGCACATGTGCTCTTCGGCTTTGGCTATGACGATATCGATGTCCTACTGCACCGGGAAAGCATCATCCATTCAATGGTTGAATTTCAGGACACAAGTGTTATGGCCCAGTTGGGGACGCCTGACATGAGGGTTCCGATCCAATATGCACTGACATACCCTGATCGGCTGCCTAGACCGAATGCCAAGAGGCTTAATTTGGCAGAAATCGGAAAACTGCATTTTCAGGACATGGATTACGAACGCTTCCATGCGCTCCAGCTAGCTTTTGACGCCGGCAGAACGGGTGGCACGATGACGACCGTTTTCAATGCCGCCAATGAACAGGCTGTCGCCATGTTCTTAGCTGGAGAAATCAAATTCCTGCATATTGAAGAATTGATTGAACGCGCGATGCACAGCCATGATACGGTGCAAAATCCTGATCTTGCAACGATCCTTCATGCAGACGCTCAAACAAGAAAATCCGTTAAAAACATGCTAAAATAACTTAAGACAAAACCGAGTATGGTTTATAAGGATGGGTTTAAATGGAAACAGTATTAGCGTTTGTCATAATTTTTGGTGCTTTAGTATTTTTCCATGAACTTGGGCATTTCCTCTTTGCGAAAAGGGCCGGTATTCTAGTCCGTGAATTCGCAATCGGCATGGGACCGAAAATTTTGGGCATCACGAAAGGCGAAACACTTTATACGCTGCGGCTCCTGCCAATCGGCGGATATGTGCGTATGGCTGGTGAAGAAATGGATGCTGTCCATATTCAAGCCGGACATCGTATTGGCGTTTTACTGAACAAAGAAGGACTCGCAACAAAAATCATCATGAACCAAAAAACCATGCATCCAGAAATACTGTTTCTGGAAGTGGAAGAAGCAGATCTGGACCGGGAACTTTACATTAAAGGCTATGATGAGGACGAGCAATTTGTCCGGATCAATGTCGCCTATGATGCTGTAATCGAAGAAAACGGCAAAGAAACCATTTTGGCTCCTTATGATCGCCAATTCGATTCGAAAAGTGTCGGCAACCGTTTCATGACCATCTTGGCTGGACCGCTTTTCAATTTCATTTTAGCTTTCTTCATCTTTACAGCATTGGGCATGATGCAAGGGGTTCCGACATTCGAGCCGGTCATTACGGAAGTTGCTGAAGACAGCCCTGCGTCTGAAGCCGGTATGGAAAATGGTGACTTGGTCACTGAAATTGGTGGAACTTCGATTGCGACTTGGGACGAATTGGTTGCAATCGTTCAGGAAAATGCTGGCAATGCGCTACCATTCCAAGTGGAGCGGAATGGCGAAACTTTGGACTTCACTATCACTCCTGAAGTATCAGAAGAATCTCCGGAAAAAGTCGGTGTCATTGGCGTGCTTTATCAGAGCCCGATGGAAAAAAACTTTTTCGGGTCGTTTGTCTATGGAGCAGAACAAACCGTGTTCTGGTTCAAAGAAATCTTCCGTTTACTGGGCATGCTGGTGACAGGCCAATTTACGATTGACGCCTTGTCCGGTCCGGTAGGCATTTATAAAACGACAGAAGAAGTTGCGAAATACGGCATCTTTACACTGATGAGCTGGGCCGGTATGCTCAGCATCAACTTGGGGATCATGAATTTGCTGCCGCTTCCGGCTTTGGACGGTGGACGCCTCATGTTCTTCATCCTTGAAGCGCTGCGCGGCAAGCCTGTTGACCGCCAGAAAGAAGGCATGGTCCATTTTGTCGGAATCATGCTGCTGATGCTATTGATGATCGTGGTTACATGGAACGATATCCAGAAGTTCTTCTTTTAATAGAAAAGATTTTCCTTATAGTTAGAAAGCGACAAAAATTAATCAGTCAGTTGAGGTGTATTTTGGAATGAAACAAACAGCAACTTTTATCCCGACACTAAGAGAAACACCGGCTGATGCGGACGTCAAGTCCCATCAGCTCCTTTTGCGCGCAGGGTTCATCCGTCAAAACACGAGCGGCATCTATTCGTTCCTGCCGCTTGGCAAGCGCACATTACAAAAAGTGGAGAATGTTATCCGAGAAGAAATGGAAGCCGTCAACAGTGTGGAAGTTTTCCTTCCCGCTTTGCAACAAGCTGAACTTTGGCAGGAAACGGGCCGCTGGTATTCGTATGGCGATGAGCTAATGAGGCTGACGGACCGCAATAACCGCGCTTTCGCACTTGGTGCGACGCATGAAGAAGTGATCACGAGCCTTTTGCGCGACGAAATCAAGTCGTACAAAAAATTGCCGTTGAATTTATTCCAGATCCAATCGAAATTCCGTGATGAAAAGCG
>DATISS010000007.1:0-18765 GCA_035468565.1 Planococcus sp. (in: firmicutes) | reverse complement strand
TTCATATAAGCCGGAAACTGCGCAGTTCAAAGCGCGCTATAAAAAACTGAAAGAGCACAACGTGGACCGGCATAAGCTCACTGGGATCCTGCGCAATTATATGGCGCCGCACGGCCTTTCTTCAAAAGCCGAAGAGAATTTGGCGGCTTTCGAAGCGGGAGCGCCAGTCGTGGTCGCAGGCCAGCAGGCTGGGTTGCTGACAGGGCCGTTGTACACCGTCCATAAAGCCATTTCCATCATCGTGCTTGCCAAGCAAGCGGCTGAGGAACTGGGCGTGCGCGTCGTACCTGTTTTTTGGATTGCCGGTGAGGACCATGATTTGGCTGAAATCAGCCATTTGTATCGCGGAGTGAACGGCCGGCTTGATAAATTGAATGTCCCGTACGCTGAATATGGCAAGAATTCTGCTTCCACCGCTCAATTGAATAAGTCGACGGTCGAATCGTATTTGAAAGAATATTTCCGGAGCCTTCCGGAAACGGCCCATAGCAGAGAGCTGCAAGCTTTGGCGTTTGCGCATTTGGAAAAGGCGGATTCCTATACGGATTTCTTTGCGCTGCTTTTAAATCATTTTTTCAACGAAGAGGGCTTGCTGTATATTGATGCAGCGGATCCAGCCTTACGCCAATACGAAACGCCGTATTTTGAGTGGATGATCCGCCAGTCCAAAGAGATTGCGCATGCCGTCGCCGATGCCGAGGGGCAATTGCAGGAAGCCGGCTATGCAACAACCATCGGTGCTGAAGAAAATGCCGCCAATCTGTTTGTCACTGTGCAGGGGGAGCGGATTCTCCTTCAGCGTGAAGGGGAACGCTTCACAGGCAAAGGGGCGGCAGTTGAGTATAGATTGGACGAACTGCTGGAGATCGCCAGGACTTCGCCTGAAAATCTCAGCAACAATGTAGTGACCCGCCCATTGATGCAGGAAATGGTCTTTCCGGTCTTGGCTTTTGTGGGCGGGCCAGGTGAAATCGCCTATTGGGCCGCGCTGAAAAGCGTATTCCAAACGGCAGAGATGGAAATGCCGATTGTCATGCCGCGTTTAAGCATGACCCTGGTTTCAAGAAGAGTTGAAACGCTATTAAAGAAATACAATCTGTCAGCAGTTGAAGTGGCAAACGGCCAAAAGATTCCGGAACTGCGACGACAGTTGATGGAATCGATACGCGAAGAACAAGCCGAACGGCTCATCGAAGAAATGGAACAGCAGCTCCAAGCCAAATACGCTGAAATTAAACGAGCGTTTTCAGCTATAAGTGGGGGATTGGATTCGCTGGTTGAGAAAAACCTGCAATTCCATGAGAAGCAGCTGAAATTCCTGAAAAACAAACTAGAAGATGAAGTGATTCTGCAAAACAGCACGCAATTCGCCCACTTCGATTTGCTGGAATTAGAACTGCACCCGAACGGCGGCTATCAGGAGCGGATTTTCAGCCCGTTCCCGTACATGAATGACTATGGCTTGAACCTTGTAAAAGAGCTGCTTGCACTCCAGTTTGAATATGACAAAAATCACAAACTCATCTATTTATAAGCACGCAAAGTCTGCTTCGGCAGGCTTTTTTTTTGTCTCAAGAAGTGCAATTGGGATTTTTTCTGTAACATACTTGAAATATTTAAAAAACAAGTGGTGGGAAGTGGGGGATTGTGGTACATTAAAGACAATAAGTGGGGTGGCTGGCATGTTCATGGGAGAATATCAACATAGCGTTGATGCTAAGGGACGATTAATCGTCCCGGCTAAATTTCGTGAACAGCTCGGGGAGAATTTTGTCATAACCCGAGGCCTGGACCAATGCTTATTTGGCTACACAATGGATGAATGGACAAAGATCGAAGACAAGCTGAAAGAGCTGCCGGTCACTAAAAAAGACGCACGTGCATTTACACGGTTCTTTTTCTCGGGTGCCTCGGAAGTGGAACTCGATAAACAAGGGCGCGTCAACATACCAACGACTTTAATATCATATGCGAAACTTGATAAGGAATGCGTTATACTCGGTGTCTCGAATAGATTTGAAATATGGTCTAAAGATGCATGGGAAGAGTATTTTACGGCATCGGAAGATTCATTTAATGATATTGCGGAGAATTTGGCGGACTTTGATTTTTAAAAAATTGAACGGAGGGAAATGATTGTTCAACCACACCACGGTTTTACTTCACGAGACCGTCGATGGACTGAACATTCGTCCTGACGGCATTTATGTAGACTGCACGCTTGGTGGAGCAGGGCATAGCGAGTATCTGGTGCAACAATTGTCCGAAAAAGGGCATTTGTATTGTTTCGACCAAGATGCGACAGCGATTGACCATGCCAAGCTAAAATTGAAAGATTATTTGGACAAGATTACATTTATCCATGCGAATTTTAAATTCATTAAAGAAGAATTGGAAATGCGCGGCGTAACGAAGGTGGATGGCATCCTGTATGATTTGGGCGTGTCATCGCCCCAGCTGGATACTCCCGAACGAGGATTCAGCTACCATAATGATGCACCGCTCGATATGAGAATGGACCAGACAGCAAAGCTAAGCGCTTACGAAGTCGTCAATGAATGGGCATTTGAAGATTTAGTGCGCATTTTCTACCGTTACGGCGAAGAGAAATTTTCCAAGCAGATTGCCAGGAAAATCGAAGCGGCAAGAGAAATTGCGCCGATTGAGACAACTGGACAATTGGTCGAATGCATAAAAGACGGGATTCCGGCATTTGCCAGACGTAAAGGCGGACACCCCGCGAAGCGTGTCTTCCAAGCCATCCGAATTGCCGTCAATGACGAACTAGGCTCAGCTGAGACATCATTGCAGGACGCGATTGAGCTACTGGCCATCGGTGGCCGCATCAGCGTCATCACATTCCATTCGCTTGAAGACAGGCTGTGCAAGACGATTTTCAAAGAACATTCGTCAATGCCTGAACTTCCGCCGAACTTGCCGGTCATACCTGAAGGCATGGAACCAATCTTGAAATTGGTTACACGCAAACCGATCCTGCCGTCCCCTGAGGAATTGGAGTATAATAACCGTTCGCGTTCAGCGAAATTGAGAATTGCCGAAAAAGTGAAAGAACAGAAATAAGAGATAAAAAAGAAAGTAAGGGCGTGTTCAAATGGCTTTATATGCAAGAAAAGAAGCATACATACAACAGCCGGCCGTTCCTCAAAACCCGACCCGGGAGCCGGCTAAAAAAAGAAAGCTTATCACTAAAGGCGAAACATTCCTATGTCTGTCGTTCGTAGCCGTATTCGTGCTGTGCGCATTGCTGATATTGCAAAACCAATCAGTGATCCAGGCTTCGACTCAGGAAATACAAACAATTGAACAATCAATCGATGAAAAAGTGAAACAAAATACAGATTTGTCTGTGCAAGTCAAAGAACTTTCTGCATACAAGCGCATTTGGGCAAAAGCTAATGAGCGTGGCCTGAAATTAAATGAGCGAAATGTAAAGGTAGTGCCAGTGCAATGAAAAAAAAGTTTCGATTTCAATGGGGAGCCTTTCTGCTGTTTTTAGTTTTTGCAGGGCTCTTTTTCCTTTTGACGGCAAGAATTGTAACGATTCAGGCAACAGGATCTGTTGAAGGGCAGGAATTAGCCGCAAGAGCTGCAGCAAAATACAGCCAAGAAGAAGTGCTCACTGCCAAACGGGGCAAAATCCTCGACCGCAACGGCGAAGTGATTGCCGAAGACACATTGACGTATAAAGTCGTTGCCGTCTTGGACGAATCGGCCACACAGAAGGCCAGCAACCCGAGGCATATAACCGATGTGGAACATACAGCCCAAGTATTGTCTGACTATCTGGATACCCCGGAAGATACAATTTTAAGCATTTTAAAATCAGGTGTTGAAAAAGACCGCTACCAAGTCGAATTCGGCGTTGCTGGGCGGGAAATCAGCCACACAAAAATGCTTGAAATGAAAGAACAGGAGCTTCCTGGTGTTTTATTTGTCCGGGACTTGAAGCGTCTTTATCCCAACGGTTCTTTTGCCTCCCACTTAATCGGCTTTGCTTTGAAAGAAGAGCAAAAGGATGGGCAGATGGTAACGAAAGGGAAAATGGGTCTTGAAGCAATCCATGATGAAGTATTAACTGGAAAGAACGGGAAAATGGAATTCAGCACAGATAAATGGGGATTTTTACTGCCGAATAGCGAATCGGCCATAACTCCAGCAGTCGATGGAGCCAATGTTCAATTGACATTGGACAAAACGCTGCAGAACTTTTTGGAAGATGCAATGTCCAGCGTTCAAGAAGAGTATTCGCCGACACGGATGATTGCCGTTATTGCCGACCCGAAAACTGGGGAAATTCTGGGTATGTCCCAGCGGCCAACTTTCGATCCGAATACACGGGAAGGTCTGTCTGACAACTGGCTCAATGAAAGCATAGAACTGACCATCGAACCCGGTTCGCCGATGAAGATGTTCACGCTGGCTTCAGCAATTGAAGAAGGAAAATGGGAGCCAGATGCTTCTTACAATTCGGGTACTTATACTTTGCTCGACCGCACAATCCGCGACCACAACAGCGGACGCGGCTGGGGCAATATCACATTTCTTGAAGGGTTTCAGCGTTCATCCAACGTTTCAATGGCATATTTGCTGGAACGCCTTGGACCTGAAAACTTAATGAGATATGTCCACGCGTTCGGTTTTGGCAAAAAAACCGGTATTGATTTGCCGAATGAGGCATCTGGAACAATCCTCAACAAATGGCCGATCGACCGTTTGACGATGTCCTACGGCCAAGGATCGACCGTCACGCCGGTCCAAATGATCCAGGCTGCTTCCGCTATAGCGAATGGGGGAACGATGATGCAGCCGTACGTCATCGATCAGATCAAAAACCCGGACACTGGCGAAGTGACAGTGAAAAGCGAACCGACTGAAGCTGGAAACCCGATTTCAGCCGAAACAGCTGAACAGGTGAGAGAAATCCTAGCTTCTACTGTAACTTCGGAAGCGGGATCTGCACGGGGCTTTGCGCTGCAAGATTACACCGTAGCAGGCAAAACCGGAACAGCGCAGGTACCAGGAGAAAATGGTCTGTATATGACCGGGCGAAACAATTACCTATTCTCGTTTTTGGGTATGGCTCCGGCTGACGACCCAGAACTGCTCATCTATATCGGCGTACAGCAACCCGAGCTGCCGCTGGATGAGTATGGCTCAGTGCCAGTTGCGAAAATTTTCACTTCTGTCATGGAAAATGGCCTTAAATACATGAATATCGAACCTGAAAATACAGAAACTGTAAAAAAATCTAAACTTGAAGATTATACTGGCCTCGAGTCGGCAAAAGTTGCTGAGCAGCTTTCCGCTAAAGGGCTGAATGTCATTTCGACAGGCGAAGCCTCTAAAGTGGAGATTCAATATCCTCTAGCAGGGGAGACGGTTGTCGAAGGCGGCATAGTGATCTTGAAGACGGCTGGCGAAACGGCATTGCCGGACTTCACCGGCTGGTCCAAACGCGATCTGCTGGCGTTCCAATCTCTCAGTGATATTTCACTGGAGATTGTCGGCCAAGGCTACGCGGCAAGCCAGAGCCTAACAGCGGGCTCTGCAATAGGAGAAGGGGAACCGGTCGTTGTGCAGATGCTGACGCCGGAAGAATCGTTCAAAGTGCAAATGACAGACGGCATTGAAGGGATTCCAGCGGAAGAATCCGCTGAACCTGCCATAGTGCCGGAAGGACCTCCTGCCGATGAACCGGCAGAAGGCGGCGTAGAAGAAGAACAAACTGACCAACCATCAACTGACGAATCAGCCCAATAATTCAATGTTTAAAGGAGCTCTTTGCTAAAATGAATGAATATATATTGCTAGGATTTGGAATTGCTTTTTTACTCACGATTGCCTTGATGCCTATTTTCATCCCGCTATTAAGAAGGATGAAATTCGGCCAGAGCATACGTGTTGAGGGGCCAGAGTCCCATATGAAAAAAACGGGGACGCCGACAATGGGCGGTCTCGTCTACTTAATCGCAATCATTGTCACTGTGCTAGGGGTCGCAATTTTTGCTGGCCGATTGTCGCAGGAAATCATCATCTTGCTGCTGGTTTTATTCGGCTACGGATTAATCGGATTTTTGGACGACTTTATCAAAGTAGTGTTAAAACGGAACCTGGGGCTGACATCGCTGCAAAAACTTGTTGCCCAAATTGTCATTGCGGTCATTTCGTTTTTGCTTTTGAATGGCATCGAATTCGATACAGCGTTGTACATTCCGTTCACTGATTTCTCAATCGAATTATCCACGCTTTATGTGGTGTTTATCATTTTTTGGCTTGTCGGCTTCTCGAACGCCGTCAATTTGACAGATGGGCTGGACGGTTTAGTGGCAGGTACTGCCTCAATCGCCTTTGCCGCATTCGGCGTCATTGCCATCGTACAGGAGCAAGTTGGTATTGCCATGTTCACCTTCGCGGTAGCAGGCGCACTCTTAGGCTTTCTTGTGTTCAATAAATATCCAGCTAAAGTCTTTATGGGCGATACGGGATCTCTTGCACTCGGTGGAGCTCTTGCCATGGTGTCGATCCTCTTGAAGCAGGAATTGCTGCTGCTCATCATCGGCTTGGTCTTCGTCATTGAAACCTTGTCTGTAATTTTGCAGGTCGGCAGTTTCAAATTAAGAAAGAAGCGGATTTTCAAAATGAGTCCGATTCACCACCATTTCGAATTGAGCGGCTGGTCCGAATGGAAAGTCGTCACTGTCTTTTGGGCAGTGGGGCTTGCTGCAGCGGTTATAGCAGTTGCGCTGGAGGTTTTATAGAATGAAAAAAGTTAAACAGGTTTTCCACAAAAAAGTATTGGTGCTCGGATTAGCGAAAAGCGGCTTTACAGCGGCGCGCATCCTTCATCAGCTAGGCGCATTTGTAACAGTGAATGATTCAAAGCCATTCGAAGCGAACCCGGAGGCCCAGGAATTATTGAATTTGGGTGTAACGGTCATTTGCGGAAGGCATCCAGAAGACCTGCTTGACGAAGGGTTTGAATTGGTGGTAAAAAATCCAGGAATTCCGTATTCCAATGTCATCATCGAGTCCGCTGTTGAAAAAGGGATTCCGATCTGGACTGAAATCGAACTTGCCTATTTGATCAGTGAAGCTCCGTTTATCGGCATTACAGGTTCAAACGGCAAAACGACAACAACGACGTTATTGTTCCATATGCTGAACCAAGACAAGAAAAAGCCACTAGTTGCCGGCAATATCGGGACAGTAGCAAGCGGCGTAGCAGAAAAAGCGTCTCCGGACAATGTCATCGTAACTGAACTTTCATCGTTTCAATTGAAAGGCATCGAAACATTCCGTCCGCATATTGCCATCATCATAAATCTCTATGAAGCGCATTTGGATTATCATGGCACGGCAGAAGATTATGTCGGATCAAAAATGAAAATCGCGCAAAATCAGCTTCCTGAAGATTTCTTCATTTATAATGCGGATCAACCTATTTTGGCTGATTTTGCGGCTGGATGCCGCGCACAATTGATTCCTTTTACGCTGAAAGGGCGAACTGAAAAAAACATTAGTGCAGATGACCACTTTATTTACTGGCAAGGCGAGGCATTGATCGAACGTTCAAAAATCTTGCTCGGCGGCCAGCACAATTTGGAAAATATATTGGCGGCGACAGCTGCTGCATTATTATGGGGCGGCACGAAAGAAACTATTATCCGCGTTCTGACGTCATTTACAGGTGTGAAGCACCGTTCGCAATTCGTCCTTGAATGGAAAGGGCGCAAATTCTTCAATGATTCGAAAGCAACCAATGCCCTTGCAACGAAAAGTGCTTTGGAGGCGTTTCCAGGCCGCATCATCCTGTTGGCTGGCGGACTGGAACGCAACCACTCCTTAGAAGAATTACGTCCGTTCATGCCTCGGGTCAAAGCGCTTATTACCTTTGGCGAGACCGCGGGACGGTTTGCGGAATTCGCAGCGGATAACGGGGTTCCAACAGTGGCAAAAGCGGAAGATATGCTCGAAGCCGTTGAAAAGGCGATTGGCAGCTCGCAAAGCGGAGACACGGTATTATTGTCGCCGGCTTGTGCAAGCTGGGACCAGTATGAAAATTTTGAAATCCGCGGCGATGCATTTATCGATGCGGTGCAGCGTGTGACACAAGCAAACGACTAAAAGATAAGGAGCAGCGAGTATGGACAAAGTGATTGATATCGAAGAACGCATCCCGACGCTCCGTGAGCGGCGGAAAAAAAGAGCCAATCGCAAGTTCGTGGCGCTGCTGTCCATTTTTCTTTTGTTGCTGGCCGTAACCATTTACAGCCAGACGAAATACAGCAAAATCCAGGATGTTGCTGTGGCCGGCGCTAATCTCTACGCGCCGGTCGAGTACCAGCAAGCAAGCGGCCTGGAATTTGGCGATTCGATGTGGAGCTTCAGCGAAAAAGAAATTGAAGAAAATTTGAATGGCCTTGAATGGGTAAAAGCTTCGCGGGTCGAGAAAAAATGGTTGACCGGCGTGGAAATCTATATTGCTGAACACAAAAAAATAGGCTATATGGATAACGAAAATGGTTATCAGATGGTCTTGTCAAATGGTTATGCATTAGAAAAACCGGTGACTTCAGTCAGCGGACCGATTTTCACCAATTTTGAAAATAAAGAAGACCGCCAAAAATTAGCGGCCCAATTAACAGATATCGATTCAGAAGTCTTTAACCTGATTTCCCAAATCGCGTTGAATCCGGAAGAAAATTCCCCTTTGGTCAGCCTGTACATGAACGATGGCAATGAAGTGAAAGGGACTTTAGCTACATTGGCGGAAAAGCTGAATTATTACCCTTCTGTCATCGCGCAGCTCGAAGAAGGGCAAAAAGGCGTAATTGACATGGAGGTCGGAATTTTCTTCCGTTCATATGACGACATGTACGGACCACCGAAAGAAGGTGAAGAGGATGAAGAATCCGAAGAAGAGTAATCGGCGCATCAGTAAATCGATTATTTTTTCGCTGGTTTTTCTAGTTTTGGGTTTTATCATGGCTTATTCCTTCAGCTTGTCCCAAGCCGAGAAAAAAGAAAGCGGCTATACGGGAGGCGCTTTTTTCGAGCAAGAGGAGCGTTTCCGCGGCCAGTTGATCGACCAGCAAGAGCGAAACAAAGACTTGCGCGCCGAACTGGAGGGAAAACAGGCGGCCGTCCAGGAATACGAACAATCTTTTTCTGATGGTCCCGACCGGTTCAGCGAATACGCTGATGAAGCAGAATCGCTGCGCCGCTATGTTGGCGCTTTGCCAGTGGAAGGAGACGGCTTAAAAGTGACGCTGCAGGACGGCGAGTATGACGGCAATTCGGAAAACCCGAACGATTACATCGTCCATGAAAGCCACGTTTTCCAAGTTATCAACGAGCTTTACATTTCCGGTGCGCAAGCCATAGCCGTCAACGGGCAGCGCATAGATGGAAATTCCTATATTGTCTGCACTGGACCGGTAATTACGGTTGATGGCGTCCAGTATCCGGCTCCGTTTACAATTGAAGCTATCGGCAAATCCGATGTGCTTGAATCGTCCATGAAACTTTCAGGCGGTGTAATGGATCAGCTGCTCAATGATAATATCATCGTCACGCTGGATATGGGCCAGAAAATATCCATGCCTGCCATGCTATCAGAATCTTGAGTAAAGGAGAGCCTTCATGAAAAGGATCATATCTTTCCGGTTTTCGCTGATTTTATTCATCATCGGCTTAATGACGGCTATCCAATATAATACATTGAACGAACCGAACTCCCGGGATACGCGGGATGTCTGGGAAGTGCGGCAGGAACTTTCACGAGAAAAGCAACTTTATTCTGAATTGCTGTCGGAGATCGGCCAACTGTCGGAAACGTTGTCGAAGTACGAAGACGCGGCGGACCAGAGCCCGGAGCAAGCATTGGTTGAAACGGTAGGAGATTTGCGCAAGGCAGCGGGGCTTACTGAAGCGGCCGGCCCAGGAATTGAGGTGTCAATAGAACCTTCGCCTGAAGCGGTCGCTTTGGGGCAGAACATCGAAGGCATTGCACCTGACTTGCTGATTCGGTTTGTAAACGAAATTAACCGCTTCAACGGATTATACGTATCGATTGACGGCAACCGAATTGTCAATACAACGGCCATCCGCGACATAAACGGCAAGACGACGGTGAACACGGTACCGATACAGACGCCGCCGTTCAATATAAAAATCGTGGCAAATTCGATGGAAGACACAGAAACGCTTTATAATCATCTGTTGTCCTCTCCGCTGCGCGACGATTTCTATATCGACGACCTTATCGTGGAAGTTTCGGAGCCGACCGCTGAATTGGCAATCGAAGCGTACGACAAAGAAATAGATTATAATCTGCTTGAGGAAGCAAAGGAGTAGTATAGATGTGGCTATCCATTTTGGGCTTAATATTGGGAATATCATTAGGATTGCTGACTGACATCCAAATCCCTCCTGAATACGCGAACTACCTTTCGATTGCAGTGCTGGCTTCCCTGGATACATTGTTCGGGGGGATAAGGGCCCATTTACAACAGGTGTATGATGATAAGGTATTTGTATCGGGCTTTTTCTTCAACATCGTCCTTGCTGCCGGCCTCGCTTTCTTAGGAGTGCATTTAGGAGTAGATTTATACCTCGCTGCAATTTTCGCATTCGGCGTGCGGCTGTTCCAGAATATTGCCGTCATCAGACGCATAATTTTGACGAAATGGGCAGAGAAGAAAGAATTGCGTGAAACACAGGGGTAAATTGTAAGGAAATTTACAAACTTATGCTTTTTTACTTAGACAAGCTGTACAATTTACAATAGAATGAGAGTAATGAAGTTAATTTAAGGAGGTACCACGAATTGAGTCAATCAGAATTATATGTAAGCCTAGACATCGGTTCGTCATCCGTTAAAGTACTTATCGGGGAAATGGCCAATAAATCATTGCACGTTATCGGAGTAGGGAACGTAAAATCAAACGGCATAAAAAAAGGTGCGATTGTTGATATAGATGCAACAGTTCAATCGATTAAAAAAGCTGTCGACCAAGCCGAAAGAATGATCGGCAAGCAGATTCACGAAGTGGTTCTCGGCATACCCGCCAACAAAGCTATGCTGCAGTCGGTAAAAGGCGTAGTAGCTGTCAACAGTGAAGACCGGGAAATTACGGATGAAGATTTGGAACGCGTAATGGATGCGGCGCAAGTCATCTCGATTCCGCCAGAACGCGAAATCGTCAACATCATTCCGGAACAATACATTGTCGACCATTTGGATGAAATCAAAGATCCACGTGGTATGATTGGGATTCGCCTTGAAATGGATGGTACAATGGTTACGACATCGAAAACCGTTTTGCACAACGTTCTTAGATGTGTGGAACGTGCCGGCCTTTCGATTCGTGAAATATACATGCAGCCATTAGTTGCCGGTTATTACGCTTTAACCGAAGACGAAAAAAATCATGGCACGGCCTGCATCGATATCGGTGGGGGATCAACTTCAATCGCTGTTTTCCAAGACGGCCACCTGACTGCTTCGTCGGTCATACCGGTCGGCGGTGACCATGTCACGAAAGATTTATCGATCGTCTTGAAAACACCGACAGAACAAGCAGAAAAGATCAAGCTGGAGCACGGCCATGCGTTCTACGACGATGCATCTGAAGATGAATTGTTCGAAGTTCCTGTAATCGGTTCAGATACGAAAGAGCAATATAGCCAGAAATACATATCTGAAATCATCGGGGTCCGCCTGGAAGAACTTTTCGAATTGATTTTAGATGAGCTTTACCGCCTTGGCGTGCAAGACCTTCCAGGAGGCGTCGTATTGACTGGTGGAATGGCGAAATTAGAAGGGCTGCCAGAACTGGCTCGCCACATTCTTGAAACCCGCGTCCGTTTGTTCGTGCCCGAATTTATCGGTGTCCGCGAACCACAGTACACGACAGCGGTAGGGCTTATCCAATATGCGTACATGGAAGATATGTTCTATGGCCGCTTAGGAGCAAGCGCTGCTTTGACAGAGTCAGCGAAAATCGAGCAAGAACCTCATCCTAAAAAACAGCAAAAGCAGCCGCGGGAAAATACCGAAGGCGTCGTTTCAAAAGCTAAGAAAATGTTTGACAGATTCTTCGAATAAAATGAACATTGCATCATGCTTACTTTAAAAGCGGAGCAATTTTAGGAGGAAAAAGAATGTTGGAATTTGATACATCAATTGATGCTATGGCAATAATAAAAGTTATCGGTGTCGGCGGTGGCGGAAACAACGCTGTCAACCGCATGATCGAACACGGAGTCCAAGGTGTCGAGTTTATCGCAGTCAACACTGATGCCCAAGCGTTAAACCTATCCAAAGCTGAAGTCCGCCTGCAAATCGGCGGCAAATTGACGCGCGGCCTTGGTGCTGGCGCAAACCCTGAAGTCGGCAAAAAAGCGGCTGAAGAAAGTAAAGAACAAATCGAAGAAGCATTGCGCGGAGCGGATATGGTATTCGTAACTGCCGGAATGGGCGGCGGTACCGGAACTGGTGCTGCACCAGTTATCGCTGCAATCGCTAAAGAACTTGGAGCTTTGACTGTTGGGGTCGTAACACGTCCGTTCACTTTCGAAGGCCGCAAACGTTCTACACAAGCAATCAGCGGAATCAGCACGATGAAGGAATCGGTTGATACGCTGATCGTCATCCCGAATGACCGTTTGCTTGAAATCGTCGACAAGAGCACACCGATGCTTGAAGCATTCCGTGAAGCGGATAATGTATTGCGCCAAGGCGTCCAAGGTATCTCAGATTTGATCGCAGTTCCTGGATTGATCAACCTTGACTTTGCCGATGTTAAAACAATCATGTCGAATAAAGGTTCTGCATTGATGGGGATCGGCGTTTCTTCTGGTGAAAACCGTGCTTCTGAAGCAGCGAAAAAAGCTGTTTCGAGCCCGTTGCTTGAAGTATCCGTAGATGGTGCCAAAGGCGTTCTTATGAACATCACTGGCGGTTCGAACTTGAGCTTGTACGAAGTTCAAGAAGCTGCGGACATCGTTGCCTCTGCATCTGACGAAGATGTGAACATGATTTTCGGATCGGTCATCAATGACAATCTGAAAGATGAAATTGTTGTCACTGTAATCGCTACAGGTTTCAATGAAGAGCAAGTGCAGCCAAGAACGCCACGGGGCTCTGGATTGAATTCAAGCCGCGTACAGTCTATCCAGCAGCAGTCTCCGCCGCCTTCACTCCGTGAATCGCGCCGCGAAGAACAGCGCCGTGAAGACCATGCGCCTTCTTATCAGCAAGAGCCTGTTCGCCAAGAAAAACAACAGGATGATGCATTAGACATCCCGACGTTCTTGCGCAACCGACAAAAGAGACGTTAATTACAACAGCTGCCCATCCGGCAGCTGTTTTTTTCTTGTGCCTAAAAAAACGGCCGGTGCTCGGCTGCAAAGGCGGAAAGAGAATACGGCAGAGCTTAATTGATAAATATCCCTATACTTGGTACAATAAAGAGAAACTTCAAGCAGCAAGGTGCATAAATGCCCTGGTTGAATGGCAATTGGTCTAGATGGGCATTCGCTGATCCGGATCGATTGAACATCCTTAGAAAAGTTGTGAATAAATGAACGCGATAAAACCGATTTTTGAAAAAATCACCGATGAATTGAATAGCATCCGTCCAGGCATCAATATCATAGCTGTGACGAAACAGGTCGGGGTCGAACGGACCCAAGAAGCAGTCGATGCCGGCATTCGCCACCTCGGTGAGAACCGTCCTGAAGGGCTCGCGCTGAAGCATGAGTCCATCGTGGATGCTGAAGTCTCGTGGCATTTCATCGGCAATCTGCAGACCAGAAAAGTAAAAGACGTCGTTGGGAGCATCGACTATCTGCATTCACTGGACCGTATGAGCCTGGCGAAGGAAATTCAGAAACGTTCAGAAAAACCGTTGAAATGCTTTGTGCAAGTGAATGTTTCCAACGAAGAATCCAAAAGCGGGGTATTGCCGGAAGAAACGCTGGAATTTGTCCGCTCGCTTTCAGCTTTTGATAAAATCCAGGTGATCGGATTAATGACAATGGCGCCGAACACCAATGACAACAATTTTATCCGCAATGTGTTCAAAGAGCTGAAATCGCTTCAACTTCAAGTGGCCGCAGAAAATATGGAGCACGCCCCGTGTGCAGAATGTTCCATGGGCATGTCCAATGATTACGTCATTGCCGCTCAAGAAGGAGCAACTTTTGTTCGCATTGGTACTGCATTAGTAGGGTCGGAAAGTGAGGCAACATAATGAGCATTAAAAACAAATTCAAGAATTTCTTTTATTTGGAAGAATACGAAGATGATGACCAACAACAGCAACAGCAACAGCAGCAGCAACAACCACGCCAGCAGACTCAGCGCTACGAAAAACCGGAGCCAATCCAGCCAGATGTCCGGAAAGCGCCGAAAGATCGGAGACAAAAACCTGTGGAACCAACAACAGTATCAAACTTGGTAAGCTTGCAGAGCGCCTCAAAATCCTCGAAAATGATTCTTGCGGAACCGCGGGTCTATGCGGAAGCACAAGACATTGCCGAGAATTTAAAGAACAAGCGCGCAGTAGTAGTCAATCTGCAGCGGATCGAAAAAGACCAGGGATTGCGCATCATTGATTTCCTCAGTGGTACTGTCTACGCCCTTGGAGGGGATATACAGCGCATTGGAACGGATATTTTCCTTTGTGTGCCGGACACTGTCGAAGTGGACGGAGCTATTTCCGATTATTACTACGAAAATCAAGAACAGTAAAAGAGGAGCATGAAAAATAAATGATTGCTATTGTAAACTTTCTATTAATGGCTATTAACATCTATTCGTTTGTCCTAATTGCCAGCATTTTGATGAGCTGGCTGCCAAACGCCAAGGAATCGGCTATCGGCCAAATGCTTACAAAGGTCACGGACCCATATCTGGATATTTTCAGAAAAATCATCCCGCCATTCGGCATGATCGATTTTTCTCCGATCGTAGCGATTTTCGCTTTGAACCTCGCCAGCCAAGGGATCGTAGTCCTATTCAATTATTTCAACTAAAGACCTCACACTAAGTGAGGTCTTTTTCTTCAATCAACTAATACTATCGGGGTCAGATTGTAAGGAACTTATATTGTGATTACATTTCGCTTCAGCCGCGTCCCTCGCTGCGCTCAGTCCAGTGTCTTCAGCTCGCGTCGCTTCGCTGCTCCCGCTGGAGTCGCCGCCTTCCGCTTCATTGAAAGGTGTTTCTTAATATAGAGAATCGATTCTTTTTACCAAAGAACATAAAAGATACAATTGCTGTAGTTTCTTCCGGTTCTCCAGATATAGAGCAAAATAGCTCCGACTTCCGCACGGCAGCGCAGCGATGCAACGTACTTTCATGTCCCGAAGCTAGCGCAGCGATGCAGGGACAGGAGCATATGTTTTAGCGGTGCTGTTTTGCGGAATATCGTCAATTTAACTAACTAGAAATCATCAAACATTATCAAGATACTAGAAAGGGGCGGTTACTGTGGATTCTTTGTTTCAGCATTTCCGGAAAGATGAACAGCAATTTATCGAACAAGTATCGGGCTGGATGATTGATGTCGAAGACCGCTATACTCCTCGGCTGACGGATTTCCTGGATCCCCGTCAGCGTTTTATCGTCGAGTCGGTAATCGGCGCAAGCGATATCGGATTGGCGGCTTCCGGCCGATTCGAGGATGCGGAAAGGCAGCGGGTCTTGCTGTATCCGTCGTATTACGAGCTGCAGAAAGAGGATTTTCAGATCACCGTATTCGAAATCAGGTATCCGGTTAAATTCATTACGCTGAAACATCCCGATATCCTGGGGTCCATGATGTCGATCGGCCTTGACCGGAATAAGTTCGGGGATATCCGGATTGATGGCCAGCGGATCCAGATTGCGGTGGCGGATGAAGTGAAGGCGTATCTTCAAGCAAATTTCACGATGGCCGCGAAAGTCAAAGTCCAGCTCGAGGAAGTCACGAATGAGCTGGATTTCATCAAAGTGACGGAAGAATGGACAGATGAAAGCCATACGGTCAGCTCACTACGGCTCGATACTGTCGTCAGCTCCATCTACAATATTTCTCGCCAGAAAGCGGCGGCGCTGATCAATGGAGGGAAAGTCAAAGTCAATTGGACTGTCCAAGAGCAGCCATCTTTCGAATTGAATGAATCCGACATCATATCGTCGCGCGGATTTGGGCGGATCAAAGTTGGGATGATCGAAGGGCGCACGAAAAAGGATAAGGTCCGCCTGCAGATTGGCAGATTGGATACAACCAAATAGCGCCTGTTTTGAAAAAAAGTGAAATAGTACTGATATTTACTGCCTTGGACTGTATAATGGGTAGTAACGCAGATTAGTTAAGGAGAGGTTCACAAAATGCCATTATCCCCTTTGGATATACATAATAAAGAGTTTGGCCGAGGATTCCGCGGCTATCAGGAAGATGAAGTAAATGAATTCCTGGACCAGATCATCAAGGATTACGAAATGCTGATGCGCGACAAGAAAGAGCTTGAAGACCGCTTGAAACAGACGGACGAGCGCGTCGGCCATTTCACGACGATTGAATCGACGCTTCAAAAGTCGATTGTCGTTGCACAGGAAGCTGCTGAGGAAGTGCGCCGCAATTCCCAGAAAGAAGCGAAGTTGATTGTACGGGAAGCAGAAAAAAATGCAGACCGCATCGTCAATGAATCATTGACAAAAGCCCGCCGTATTGCCATGGAAATCGATGAGCTGAAAAAGCAGTCGAAGGTTTTCCGCAACCGTTTCAGAATGCTGGTGGAAGCGCAGCTTGATCTGATCGATACGGATGATTGGGAAACGTTGATGGAATATGATATCGACACGACGACGCTGGATAAACTTGAAGAGAAAAGAGAAGTCTACTAAGCTTGACGCTGGTAGCTCCAACTTTTATAATTAATAAATATAAAAAATGCGTAGACAGAGACAGTACCCAATCCAAATTCGACAAAGCGAGCCGGGGATAGTGTGAGCCTGGTGACAATGTTTTGGGGAATATCACTCTTGAGCAGAATCGGCGAAAACAGTAGCCGCTTCCGTTGAGCCACGATACGGCGATCGAGTGGCAGCTGTCAGCTGCAACAAGGGTGGTACCGCGAGAGCTTCTCGTCCCTTTCCAGGGATGAGGGCTTTTTATTATGTTCTTAGGAGGAATTACAGTGGAATACAAAGATACGTTATTGATGCCGAAAACAGATTTTCCGATGCGGGGCAATTTGCCGAACCGCGAGCCTGAAATACAGAAAAAATGGGAAGAAATGGACATTTATAAGAAAGTCCAAGACCGGACCAAAGGGCTTCCGTTCTTCATCCTTCATGATGGGCCGCCGTATGCGAATGGCGATCTCCATATGGGCCACGCATTGAACAAAGTGCTGAAAGATATGGTTGTCCGTTCGCGTTCGATGATGGGTTATAATGCGCCTTACGTTCCCGGCTGGGATACGCACGGTTTGCCGATTGAACAGGCACTGACGAACAAAGGTGTTAACCGAAAAGAAATGTCGCTTGCCGAATTCCGCAAGCTTTGTGAAGAATATGCTTATCAACAAATCGATAACCAGCGTTCACAGTTTAAACGCATCGGTGTACGGGGAGATTGGGATAATCCGTATGTCACGCTTGCGCCTGCCTATGAAGCGCGGCAAATCGAAGTATTCGGCAAAATGGCGAACAAGGGCTATATCTATAAAGGCTTAAAACCCGTGTACTGGTCCCCGTCAAGCGAATCATCGCTGGCTGAAGCTGAAATCGAATATCACGACAAGAAATCCCCTTCCATCTATGTATCATTCCCGGTGACGGACGGCAAAGGTGTTCTGGCTGAAGGCACTAAATTGATCATCTGGACGACAACGCCATGGACAATCCCAGCCAATCTTGGAATCACGGTGCACGCGGAATTGGATTATGTGGAAGTTTCAGTAAACGGTTCATTATTCGTCATCGCCCGTGCTTTATTGGATGAAGTGGCGAAAGAATTGGAATGGGCAGATTACGAAGTGGTGCGGGAGCTTAAAGGTGCTGAACTTGAGCACATTTTGACAAAACACCCATTATACGACCGCACTTCTTTAGTAATGCTAGGAGAGCACGTTACAACTGATTCGGGTACAGGATGCGTACACACTGCGCCTGGACACGGGGAAGACGATTTCCTGGTCGGCAAAAAATACGGCTTGGATGTTCTTTGTCCGGTTGATGAGCGCGGCGTCATGACTGCGGAAGCTCCTGGTTTTGAAGGTGAATTCTACGACAAAGCCAATAAAACGATCACCGAAGCGTTGGACAACGCCGGTGCGCTTGAGAAATTATCATTCATCACCCACTCATATCCACATGATTGGCGCACGAAGAAACCAGTCATCTATCGCGCAACGGCCCAATGGTTCGTATCGATCGATGCTTTCCGCGACCAAATCCTAAAAGCGATCAACGACACATCGTTCACTCCAGCATGGGGCGAAACCCGCCTATATAATATGCTGCGCGACCGCGGCGACTGGAACATTTCACGCCAGCGCGTGTGGGGCGTACCGATTCCGGTGTTCTATGCGGAAAACGGCGATCCGATCATCACAGAAGAAACGATTGCGCATATTGTGGAGTTGTTCCGCGAACACGGATCAAATGTCTGGTTCGAGCGCTCAGCAGCAGAATTATTGCCAGAAGGCTTGACGCAGCCGAGCAGCCCGAACGGCATTTTCACAAGA
>DATISS010000006.1:0-4679 GCA_035468565.1 Planococcus sp. (in: firmicutes) | reverse complement strand
ATGGGTGTCTACGAGAATGGCTTATACAAAAGACGAAATTATCGCGAAAGCACGCGAAGTAGCGGATATGATTGCTGATACGGAAGAAGTCGAATTCTTCAAACGTGCTGAAGCGCAAATAAACGAAAACCAGAAAGTCCGTGAGAAAATCGCAAGCATGAAGAGTCTGCAGAAACAAGCAGTCAATTTCCAGCATTACGGTAAAGAACGTGCTTTGGGATTGATCGAAGGTAAAATCCAGAAAATAGAAGAAGAAATCGATGAAGTGCCGATTGTCCAGGAATTCAAACAATCGCAGAGCGATGTCAACGCATTGCTGCAAATGGTGTCGACGGCAATCGCCAACCGCGTGACGAACAACATCATCACAGCGACAGGCGGAGATTTGCTGCGTGGCGAAACAGGATCGAAAGTCCGCAACGATTCGCCGGGAAGCTGCTCATAACAAGTACATGAAAATCAGGCTGCGCATTCTGCGCCGCCAGACGATTTTACGATAAGGGAAACTGAAAGAGCTGCGGCTCTTTCAGTTTTTTCTTTTCTGCTGTTGTTTTTGTTATAATGGTAAGACTACGGAAAGTACTGAAAGAGGTATTAAAAATGGCTCCTACACCAATGATGCAACAATATTTTCAAGTGAAATCCGATTATCAGGATGCGTTCCTGTTTTTCCGCTTGGGTGATTTTTATGAAATGTTCTATGACGATGCGTTGAAAGCGTCGCAAATCCTCGAAATCACGTTGACCAGCCGGGGCGGCACGGGCGATGACCGCATCCCGATGTGCGGCGTGCCCCATCATGCAGCCCAGAATTATATCGACCAGCTCGTTTCAAAAGGCTATAAAGTGGCGATGTGCGAGCAGGTGGAAGACCCGAAAACGACAAAAGGCATGGTCAAGCGAGAAGTCGTGCGGCTCATCACGCCAGGCACCTATACCGAGGGCAAGAGCATCGATTCGAAATCGAACCTATTTCTGGCGGCAGCTGAACAGACCGGAGAAGGCTTCGCATTGTCCTACGTCGATGTCAGTACCGGCGAAGCGGCGGCCGTCTACATAGCGGGAACGGAAAAAGCGCTGCTGCAGGAATTGCAGTCGCTGAATATACGGGAGCTGGTCGTTTCCGATCAATTGTTTTTATTGCTGAACGAAGAGACCCAGCAGCTCATTTTGTCGATTGAACCAATGGACCACATTTACGAAGCGGACGAGCGGCTGACAGCGGAGTGCCCGGATGGTTTGAAGCAAAGCATCTTGCGTTTGCTGACGTATATTTCGCGCACCCAAAAACAGTCGCTTGACCATATCCAGCCATTCGCCTTCAACGAAAACAGCCAGCTGTTATCGATCGATTTCCATTCCAAGCGCAATTTGGAATTGCTGCAATCCATACGCGGCGGAGAAACGAAAGGCACGCTGCTGTGGCTTTTGGATGATACCGTGACAGCAATGGGGAGCCGCAAGCTGAAGCAATGGCTCCACCAGCCATTGGCGAACCGCAGCTCCATCGAAAAGCGCCAGACGATGGTCGAGGCGTTGATCGGCAATTATTTTGCGCGTGTGGAATTGCAAGGGCTCCTGAAAGAAGTGTATGACCTGGAGCGCCTAAGCGGACGGATCGCTTTTGGCAGTGCGAGCGGACGCGATTTGGCGCAGTTGCGCAGTTCACTCGAAAAAGTACCTGCCATCATGGCGGAACTGGCCAATTCAGGGTATGACGCCCTCGCAGGATTCAGCGAAAAACTGGACCGCTGCGAAGAAGTGGGCGAATTGCTGGAAGCCATCAGCATAAATCCGCCTTTGTCAGCGAAAGAAGGGGGCGTAATCCGGGATGGATTCCACGAAAAATTGGATGAATACCGCTATGCCTCACGCAACGGCAAAGACTGGATAGCGCAGCTGGAGCAGGAAGAACGCCGCTTGACCGGCATTAAATCGTTGAAAATCGGCTACAACCGCATTTTTGGCTATTATATTGAAATATCGAAAGCGAATATGCATTTGGCCGACTTGGAGCGCTATGAGCGCAAACAGACGCTTGCCAACGCAGAACGTTACATTACACCCGAACTGAAAGAAAAAGAGACGTTGATATTGACTGCGGAAGAGGAAAGTTTGAACCTGGAATACGAATTGTTCGTCAAAATCCGGGAGGAAGTCAAAGTGTTTATCACTCGCATTCAGCATTTGGCTTCGACGCTCAGCGAGCTGGACGTCTTGATGAGTTTTGCCAACGTAGCGGAGAATTACCGCTTTGTGAAGCCGGAATTTAACGACACGCGTGAAATCTCCATTATCGAAGGCCGCCATCCGGTTGTTGAAAAAATGCTCAACAAACAGCATTACGTGCCGAATGACTGCGTCCTGACCACTAGCCATAATATGCTGTTGATCACCGGCCCCAACATGTCCGGTAAAAGTACGTATATGCGCCAAGTCGCTTTGACGATCGTGCTGGCACAAATCGGCAGCTACGTGCCGGCTGAATCGGCGAACTTGCCGATTGTCGACCAGATTTTCACGCGCATCGGAGCGGCAGACGACTTGGTCTCGGGGCAAAGTACATTCATGGTGGAGATGCTCGAATCGCAATACGCGATCACCCATGCGACCAGCCGGAGCTTGTTATTATTCGATGAAATCGGCCGCGGCACGTCGACTTATGACGGTATGGCGCTCGCCCAGTCGATGATCGAGTATATCCATGAGCATATCGGCGCCAATACCTTGTTTTCCACGCATTACCACGAATTGACGGCGTTGGACCAGTCGCTCGACAAACTCAGCAACGTCCATGTCGCCGCGATGGAACAATCGGGCAAAGTGGTATTTTTGCATAAAGTGAAAAAAGGGCCCGCAGATAAAAGCTACGGCATCCATGTGGCGGAATTGGCGGAATTGCCGCAGCCCATAATCGCCCGCGCGCGGGAACTCCTGGCAAGTTTTGAAGCGGAAAACAAGAAGCACGTCAGCCAAGTGGAACAATTATCGTTCTTCGATGACCGCGACACGGCAGGGGAAGAAGTGCTGCAGGCGATTTCAGACATCAATATTGGCGCAATGACGCCTTTGCAATCGCTGCAATTGCTCAATGACCTGCAGGCGAAGCTAAGCGAAAAGGAGTGACTTTATGGGAACAATCCGATTGATGGATGAACCATTATCCAACAAAATAGCTGCTGGGGAAGTGGTCGAACGGCCAGCTTCTGTCGTCAAGGAATTGGTGGAGAATGCCATTGATGCGGGCGGCACAGCGATTGAAGTATTATTGATCGAAGCTGGGCTGACTTCCATTCAGATCATCGACAACGGTGCGGGCATGGACGCGGAAGATGCCTTATTGTCTTTCTCGCGCCACGCCACGAGCAAAATCGCGAACGAGCACGACCTGTTCCGCATCCGGACGCTTGGTTTCCGTGGAGAGGCGCTTGCAAGTATCGCGTCGGTTTCAAAAATCAAGCTCCACACATCCGACGGGCAATCTGGAACGTTCGTTCAACTGGAAGGCGGGCGTGTGATCGAGCACCGGTCCGGTTCCTTAAGAAAAGGCACTGACATGCGCATCGACCAATTGTTCTTCAACACACCGGCCCGTTTGAAATACTTGAAAACGCTGCAAACTGAACTTGGCCATTCGATCGATCTGATGAACCGCTTTGCGCTCAGTTACCCAGGGATTGCATTTAAATTGGTGCACGACGGCAAAACGGTGCTCCAGACCTCCGGCAGCGGCGAGATCAAGCGCGTCATTTCGGATATATATGGCGTTTCGATTGCCAAAAAAATGATTCCGTTCGAAGGGGAAACCCAAGATTATAAAGTATCCGGTTATGCTTCATTGCCGGAAATCACCCGTGCCAATAAAAACTACATTTCCTTGTTCGTCAACGGCCGGTGGGTCAAGCATTATGCCATTGCCAATACGGTGCATAGGGCATACCATACGTTTTTGCCATTGGAGCGGCAGCCAATCGTCATTTTGAATATCAAAGGAGATCCTTATTTGACGGATGTCAATGTCCATCCTGCCAAACAGCAGATCCGGCTGAGCAAGGAAAAGGAATTGATGGAATTGGTACATGCTACCATTCGCCAAGCCATCAGTTCAGCGGTCAGGGCGCCGGTTGTCGAGCAGCCGAAAGCGCCGAAACAAGCGCCGACAAAGCAGCTGGATATATGGAAAACTTTATTTACAGTAAAAGAACCGATAGAGCAGCCGGACAGCGAATTTGTGCGGACCATGGAAAGGCCGACAGAGCAGCCGGCGCTGCAGCAGAATGAGACTGCGTCTGGCGCATCGGCGCAACAAGAGTCAACAGCCTACACGCCAGAACCATACCCAGAACCGATTGCCGAAACCGTTGATTTTGAGGAACCGGAAACGGGACCGCAGTTTCCTGAGCTGGAAGTCGTTGGGCAAATCCACGGCACTTATATCGTCGCGCAAAGTACAGACGGGTTTTACCTGGTCGACCAGCATGCTGCGCAAGAACGCATCAAATATGAATTCTTCCGCGAAAAAGTGGGGGACATCGATTCTTCCGAGCGGCAGGCTTTATTGCTGCCATTGACGTTCCATTACAGCCGCGACGAGGCGATGCGGTTGAAGGATGCCTTTGAAGTGATGGCAGAAAGCGGCGTCTTCATGGAAGAATTCGGCGACACGGCGTTTATCGTCC
>DATISS010000005.1:0-25833 GCA_035468565.1 Planococcus sp. (in: firmicutes) | reverse complement strand
TTGCGGCGAGTTGACCTTCCATTTTTCCAGCAGCCGGTCGATGTCTTTGACCGAAGCCGTCATGTACAGGCGCTCTTTGGCGCGCGTCATTGCCACATACAAGACCCGCATCTCTTCCGCTTTCATCTGCAGCTGCTTCATTTCCTTCACAGCCAAAAATGGCAGCGAGGTATATTCCAAGCGCGTATCCGGATTGATGGCTTTTACCGCCAGCCCATAATCCTGGTCGAATAGATAGGATTTCCGGAAATCCATTTCGTTGAACGCACGGCCTGTGCCAGCAAAGAAAACGACCGGAAATTCCAAGCCTTTCGATTTATGGACCGTCATCAAACGCACGACGTTCTCTTTTTCACTCAATGATTTGGCGGTTCCCAAATCATCTCCACGTTCGCGCATCCGGTCGATAAAGCGCAAAAAGCGGAACAATCCACGGAACGAGGTTTTTTCATATTCCAACGCCCGGTCATGCAATGCGCGCAAATTCGCCTGGCGCTGCTTGCCATTCGACATGGCCCCGGCCATTTCATAATAATTCGTGTCCAGGTAGACCTGCCAAATCAATTCAGCTAGCGAGCCGCGGCGCGCCAGATTGCGCCAGTCCTCCCGCCGGTACGTGAAGCGCTGCAGTTTTTCCGCTGCCGCCGGATCGATTCCGGAACCATTGCGGATAAACGTCTTAACCGCTTCATAAAATGAGGCGTTCGGCGCAGCCAGGCGGATTTCTGCCAATTCGTTTTCCTTCAATCCGATGAAAGGTGCCCGCAACACCGATGCCAGCGGAATGTCCTGGTACGGGTTATCGATGACGCGCAATGTGTTCAGCATGATCATGACTTCCAGCGCATCAAAATAGCCGCCGGTAAGTTCTGCGTATAACGGGATGCCCGCCGCCTTGAATTCGTCCACAAAATCGCCGGACCACGTCATCGATCTCATCAACACGACAATGTCGCTGTATTCCAGCGGACGATTGTCTTGCTTCCAGGGATCATAGACGAGCGTACCTGCCTCCATAAGCTTGTGGATTTCACCCGCAATGTAACGGGCCTCCCATTGCGATTTCGCCATATCATCTTCCGGCTCTTCTTCGTTTTCCGGCTCATGGATCAGCGCCAATTGGACCGGCACTTCCATTTCGGGGAACGGCGCCTGATGCTTCAATTCAGCGGACGTATCATAAGTGATTTCCCCTACGCGCTCGCCCATGATCTGTGAGAATATATAATTAGTGCCCTCGAGTATCTCTTTGCGGCTCCTGAAATTGGCATTTAAATCGATTTTCAGGCCGGTGCCTTTAGCATCAGCCGTAAAGCGTGAATATTTGCCGAGGAACAGCATCGGCTCCGCCAAACGGAAGCGGTAGATCGACTGCTTGACGTCCCCCACCATGAACAGGTTGCCAGCAGCCTCCGTGCCGGATTTCACCAAGGATAAAATCTCTTCCTGCAGCATATTCGTATCCTGATATTCATCAACGAGCACTTCCTTGAATTGCCGCTGGTACTCTTTCGCGATGTCCGAAGGGTTTCCGTCCTCACTCAAAATCTGCAGCGCGTAATGCTCCAAGTCTGAAAAGTCGACCAGCGCGCGGTCAATCTTCAACGCTTTATAGCGCAATCCGAAAGTCTTCGCCAAAGCCGTCAAGGTTCCCATCAAAGGCGCCATTTCACGCATTTCTTCAAGTAGCCGTTTTGGTCCCCTTGTGAAATAGGATTCAAAAATGCCATTGATGAGTTTTTTCACTTCGTTTCGCCGGGCCTTCGCTTCTTCCGCCAATTTTGGGTCGCATGAATCTTTTTTAATCGACGCCGCTTTCGGCCAGGCCAGTGATTTGCTCAGCTCATGCAGGCTTTCCCATGATTCATCCAACGCGCCGATCGCTGCTTGAATGACCGCAATATCCAAATCGAATGTCCCCACGAGAACCTCCGGGCCTTCCGGTTCGAGCGACAGTGCCTTGCCTTCAAACGCTAGCTGCAAAGCCTCATCGAAAGCATGGCGTATCGCCATCTTCAAATCGCCGATAAACGGCAAATCATCAATTGACGCACTTTCCGGCACCGCATACAGCGCCGGCACTTGATCCAGCCATTGCTCAGGGTTCGGATGGACGCGCGAGTAGTCATATAGCTTGTTCAATAGCACTTCCATCGCCTGATCGTTTCGATCCGAAGTGAAACTGTCGGCTAAGCGGTAGACAGCTTCAGCCCCTTCGCCTTGGTAAGCTTCTTCGAGCACCGCTTCAAGTACATCATCCCGCAGCAGCGCCGCTTCAGTTTCATTGGCGATGCGGAAGCCTGGGTCGATTTCAAGCAGATACGCATACTGCTTCACTACTTGCAGGCAAAATGAATGCAAGGTCGAAATTTGCGCTTTGTTAATGAGGCGCAATTGTTTCCGCAAATGCTTCGATTCCGGGTTTTCAGCCACTGCTTTTTCCAGCGCCCCCAGCATGCGGTGCCGCATTTCAGCCGCCGATGCATTGGTAAACGTCACCACCAGCAATTCGTCAACGGAAATCGGCTCTTCTTCTGCAATCACTTTCTCGATCATCCTATTGATGAGGACTGCAGTCTTGCCGGAGCCGGCTGCGGCGGACACGAGCATATCCTGTCCTTTTGCCCAAATGGCCTGCCATTGTTCGTCTGTCCAGGTGGCATCAGTCGGTTTGTTCGGTATCATCGCCTGCAGCCTCCTTTCGAATAAGTTCAATTGCGCTGTCCGTGTTCAGCACAGGCAGTTTGCGGTATTGCTGGTCGGGGTCTGCCGGGTCGAACTGGCAGACCGACCGGTAGGAACAAAATTGGCATGGTGTTTTATCTTTCACTTTATACGGTGTAATTTGTGTGTCTCCGTCCAAAATGCCGTTTCCGGCAGCCTGGTGCTTGCCGCGGACAAATCTGCGGATGGCTTGCATGTCTTCTTTCATCACCGTTTTCGATTGCGATTTGGAAATTTCACCGCTTTTATTCAGACGCACCGGAATGACGTTGGAATAACCGTCGATGCCGCTGTCCATCGCCTCGATGACTTCAGGATCTTCAACAAGCAGCCCGTTCATCTTGAATGATTTAGCGACTTCCTCTTCTATTTCATCGGCGGTCATCAGCTTCGAAAGTTTCAGCATCGGATTGTGCATGTGGAAATACAGCACGCCGGCAGGTTCCGCAGCAGTGCCAAGAATGCGCTCCGAATTGTCGAGCGCTACATCAAGGTAAGTGAATGTCTGAAGCGACAATCCATGATAGACATCGCCAAGTTCCAGTCCTTGTTTCGAAGATTTATAATCCACGATGCGGATATATGGCTTGCCATGGATTTCCGTCGAATCGATGCGGTCGATGCGACCGCGGATATTCATGAGGCGCCCCTTGTGCAATGGCACTTCAAGCGGTGGAATCGATTCTTTCAAGCCGAAGCTGAGGTCCATCGCCACTGGCGTAAAGCCGGTCACCTTCGCGTGCTTGCCGAGCATAAATGCGGTCTGCCGGATAATGGCTTCGAGTTTATGCTGGATATAGCGGTAGCGGTGCGAACTCATCAAGATGTGATTGACGAAATAAGGCGATAATTGGTCGATTGCCGCCTTTGCCAGTTCATTGCATTGCTTCTGGCTCAGTGATGACCATGATACGCCAAGCCTGGCCACTTCATCTGAAATCCATTTGATGGCCGCATGGAACAGATCTCCCATTGCCGGCGCCGCCAGTTTATATTGGCTCCGCTCTTCAAGCCGGAGGCCGTAAGAGACATATTGCGCAAACGGGCAACCGAAATAGGTTTCCACCCGCGACACGCTTGACGCGATTGTTGTACCGTAAAGCGGCTCCGCGATTTCTTCGCGCAGCGAGTCGGCCTTGTTCGGTTTGATCGGTTCCAAAATCCGCGCCACGACAGAAGACCATAACGGATCTTCGCGGTAATAAGACAGGACCGCACGCCATTCTGGCGCCAATTTTCCGCCCCGCAACTGTGACGTCAGATAGGAAAGAGAGGCGCGCGGATGTGAGATATAATCCAGCGGCGCTGCATCTTTCAGTTCCGCAGGGTCGATGGCGGCCGGCGTCAAAGCGATGCTAAACATATCCTGAAGCTTTTGGATATACAACGAAGGCAACAGCGCCTTCCCTTCCTCGTCCGCAATCGGATAAGAAACAGAAAGCGAATCTGACGCAGATGTAAATGTCCGGTAAGCCATATACGTCTCATCCATCAATCGGCTTTTGGAAGTAGGCGCCAATTCAAAACCGATTTGGGCGAACCACTCCCGGTCTGTATCCGTCAGCAAGCCTTCTTGTTCGACGCGCTTCGGCAGTATGCCGTCATTCGCCCCGATGACAAAGACGGATTTGATGTCCATCAAACGGGCCAAGTCCAATTTCGAAACCGTGACCTGGTCCAATGAAGGCGGAATCCGCGAAAACTCCAAGGTTTCAAAACCTTCATCCAAAATTTTCGCGGCTGCCGGCAGACCGATTTCCTGGTCGCCGAACATGAGGACAAATTGATCAAGCACAGCTACCCATTGGTTCCATGCCTGTTCGTGCTCGGCAGCAGCCAATAGCCGGTGTTCTCCTTCCTCCCGGTCTTTCAGCATCTGTAATTTACTGTAAACATCCTGATCTTCGATGAACAGATAAAGCGCTTCCGCAATATCGCGCCCTGTCCGGCAGCTGCCAAAGTTTTCCTTCAGGCGTGCAAGCGGGTCCCGGATGATGTCGCGCACAGCATGAAGCTCAACTTGCGCCGCTTGCTCCTCGTCCGTCTGGATGCCGGTATGCATTTCTAGTCCACGGTATTTCTTAAAAAACCAGCGTTTGTCATCAAACCACCGATCGCCGAAAATCCCGTTGGCGATGACGAAGTTTTCAAGCAGGTCGCTCCGTTCACGCCATTTCGGCACGCTCGCTTCCGGGAAAAACAAATCTGTCTTGACCGCGCGGAACACCGGCTCATAAGAATAATTGGAGAGCACAGCTTCAAGCACCGACCGGCTGAATTCAATCAACGGATGGTGCAGCATCGTTTTCTTTTGGCTGATGAAATAGGGGATATCGTATTGCGGAAAGATCGTATTGATCAGTTCGTCATACACTTCAGGTTGGCGGTAAAGTACAGCAATCTCGTTATAGCGCATGCCGCCCTGTGCTTGTTGCCTGATAGACCGCGCCATTGCATGGACTTCCGCCCTGCGGTTTGACGCTTCTACTAAGCGGATGTGGTCTTGTGACTCTGATACCGGCTGCGGATAATCATCGAAATGCCGTTCCAAATGGGCAAGTTCGGCGTTCGTGAAACGCCGCTGCTTTTCCATGTGTACCGGATGTTCAACATCAACGATTTCTTCTCGGGCATAGTCGGTCAGCCGCTGTGCCGTATTTGCAGCCTGATGGAAAAGCGCCTGTTCATCCTGCCCATCGGAAGCATCGTCCATCGGAAGCGCAATTGTGACATTCTTTGCGTATTTCATCAGTTCCACGATGATTTCGTATTCACGCGCAGTGAATGACACGAATCCATCGATGTAGATATCTGCGCCTTTGACCAGCTCCGAATGCCGGATCTTTTCTGCCAATAACGCCAAATGGCCTTCGGAATCGACGAACACTTTCCCAAGGCGGCTTTCTATTTCAGCCAGTATTAATTCCAGATCCGCTGCTTTATCGAGAAGCGTTCGAGGTGCACCGGCAGTTTCCAGCGAAGTGCGGATAGTCGAGAGCTCGCCGCAGTCGACGCAATACCTGGCGAACTCTTTCACCAATTGTTCAATCTGATCAGTGAAACCGCGTTTGCCTGCAGCCCTGCGGAAAAGCTGGAATTCGTTTTTGTGTTCTTCGAGCAGGCTGCGGATCAGCATCCGATAGCCGAAAGCATCCACTTCCTTGCGGCTAATGCCGCCCACTTCCTGCAGCACACGCCATGCAAGGCGCTTGAATGTCACTGCCTGCGCGCGGATCATGCCGCTCATGCCGTACGCAGAAGAAAGCCGATACTCCGTGGAGAACGACATCTGGTCAGGGACGATGAAAAATATCGGATCCCCATCTCTGCTGCGCTTCAATTCTTCAGCAATTTCTTCCTGTATGAACCGGGTTTTGCCGGAACCTGCACGTCCATAGACAATTCGCAATGACACATAACCACTCCTCATTAAGAACGTTTGTTCTTATTATATAAGAAAAACAGGTGGTCCGCCACTTTCTGCAGCCCTCTAACCCCGTTTTTTATTGTTTTCGCTGGCTTCCCTAAAGTCTTCTTCCACTCTTTTATGCAGTCTTTTTTCGAAAATCTTGCCGACTACATAGAGGAGCACAATGACCGCAATGACAATTGCCGTCCGCAACGGCTGCGTGAACAGTGCCCGGATATCATAGCCCACAAACGAAATGATGAACACCATAACCAATTTCCCAGCCATCACCGTCAATAAATAATAATGGCGGCTGATATTCGACAGGCCGGCTACCAGGTTGACCAATGCGGACGGTGTAAACGGAAAGCATAAGAGCAAGAACAACGGGCCAAAGCCGTTGCGTTCCACCCAGCGTATTAATTTCTGCACTTTTTCATGGCGCGTCATGAAATTCATGAAGCGCGCTTGCCCGTATTTTCGCACGATCAGGAAGACGGCGTAAGCCCCTGCCACTGTGCCGAGCCATGACAGCAGAAACCCGATCCATAATCCATAAGCCGTGGCATTTGCGAAGACAAATACGAAGAGCGGCAGGAATGGCAAAAAAGCTTCCAGAAATGGCAGCAAAAATCCAATGAGTGGACCGAATGCCCGATATGATTGCGTTAATTCGATAATGTTTTCCAAAGAAAAAAAGTCTGCCATGTATAGCCCATCCTCTGCTTCTGTCATAGATCTTATGTAAGCGCACCAATTGCCAAAACTCACGATAGTTGAACTTATATTTTATAAGTTTCGATATTCCGCAAAACAGCTGCGAAGGTATCTGCCCCAGAATTGGAGAGATACCTTTGCGACGAAGCGCATAGCGCTGCAACGTACTTTTTGTCCCGAAGCTAGCGCAGCGATGCAGAAACAATCTTCTTTGCTCTGCCCAAAGCGACCGGAGCGATTTTTATTAAGTTACTTCTTTAGTTCAACTTATGTAACGCATCTTAGCCGCCGATTGTTTTTTAGACTATACTTCATAAGACGAATTATCTTATGATAGACTATATTGATTACTTTACACTCTTTCCTCCCATTTGGAAAAGAGAAATACTTTTACATAAGGAGCTTATCTCATGACAGAACGCGGTTTTACTGCTGGGCTGAAAGCTGGCACCAGCATTGCAATCGGTTATTTTCCGGTCGCACTGACATTCGGGCTGCTGGCAAAGACCACCGGCTTGTCGCTGATCGAAGCGACTGCCATGAGCATTTTCGTATTCGCGGGAGCAGCCCAATATATTTCCCTGTCACTCATCACTGCCGGCGTCGCACCGATCCTGATCGTGCTGAACACGTTCGTCGTCAATATCCGCCACTTCCTTATGACCGCTGCGTTGAATGAAAAGATGGAACCGGCAGCTGTCTGGAAAAAAGCGCTGTACGCCTTCGGCATCACAGATGAATCGTTTACGGTTTTGGCTACCCAGGAAGACAGCAAAGTGCGCACGTCTTTCGCAGCAGGCGTCATCACCATCTCATATGGCAGCTGGGTCGTGTTCACCGCTTTCGGCCACTTGATCGGAGCCAACCTGCCACAATTCCTGCAGGCCGCCATGTCGATTGCGCTTTATGCCATGTTCGTCGGCCTTTTAGTGCCTTCGATGCGCGGCAACCGCAAAGTGTTCAGCTTGGCAGCGATTGCCGGGATCATCAACTCTGTCTTCTATTTCACCGGCTGGCTGTCCACTGGCTGGGCCATCCTGTTTTCCACACTCGCTTCGGCCATCATCATTGAAATCATTTCTTCGAAAGGTGTGAAAACATAATGGACGATTGGTTTTGGTGGATGATTTTCGGTATGGCGGCCGTGACTTACTTGCCGCGCGCCATCCCTTTGACCCTTCTGGAAGGCCGTGAACTGCCGAGCGCCGTTCAGCAGATTTTGCGCAACATCCCATACGCCGTACTGGGCGCCCTGATTTTTCCGGCAATCCTCTTTATCCAAGACAATATCTGGTTCGGCATCATAGGAGCGGCTGCCGCTTTCGCCATCGCTTTGGCCGGCGCCAACGTCATGTTTGTCGTGCTCGGTTCCATTGCGGTCCTTGCCGCGTACAGCCTGTTTTTCCCCTAAAAAAAAGCCGTTACTCATCTTCATGAGTTTCGGCTTTTTTGGTGCGGTAATACATCCGTGAAGCATACCAGAATCCGATTGTCAGGGAAGCGGCGTTCACGGCGTATAAAAACCACGTATTGGTGTATCCTGCGTAAACTGCAGCTGCAATCAATGCAACCGTTAAAATCAGCCCCACAATATGATTGAACGTGACCCTCGTAAAGAGTACGACAAGGAGGCCAGGAATCAGCAGGGACAATAAAAACTTTGTAAACATCGATTCCATTTCTTTAGCTCCTTATTTAACGATGATGAGCCCTAAGCGATGGTGATCATGCCGGAAAATAACGTGCTGGCGCAGCCTTACTTCGCGGCTGTGGTCAAGCACTTCAAGCCGGCAATGGGCAGCATTCACTTGAATCGCTTCATATAATTCCATTTCGTTTGATACCGACAAGCCGTTGACTTTGCGGATCACTTCCCCGGGCAGCAAGCCCATCTTAGAGGCCGGCGAATCCGGCAGCACATCGATGATCATCACTCCTAAGGATTGCGGGGCAACCGCATTATTGCCTTGGCGTTCTTTCAGCTCATAATTCACAGTAATCGCGAGGCGGCCAACTGCACCGGCAGCAAGTGCAGCGAAAGCGAGCGGCGCCCATAACAGCGCTCCAAGAGACAGCACGATAATTGCCGCTCCGAGTTTCCAGACGAGCCCACCCATTGGCGGATACAAATAAATCGGCATCGTTTTTCTGGCACGGCTTTGAAAACCGAAGACCATTGGAAACAGGATAAACGAAAACATGCTTTGCCCGATCGGCAGTTGCGGCCAGTAAGGCGCATACGACGCGACAAGATCGCCAGGGACAACCAGCAGCACTGGTAGCAGCCACAAACGTTTCGATGTATAAGCTGCGGCTGCCAGACCTCTAGATGAGGTTTCAAGCCTTGGCGAAGCGGCTTCTGCACCGTGCTTGCTGATCAGCAAGCCCTCGGCGACTACCATTGCCCCCGAAATCAAGGCAACCGGAAGCAGCCATTCCCAAGTGACAGCGTAGCCGCTGTAGCTGAATGTTCCGATATCCAGGCTCCAGCCGTTGGCGCGGAATAACCAGCCGATGAACACAGCAGCCGATGCCAAATAGATGAACGAGCCGAGCTGATAAACGCCCGTCACCATCATTACGATAGCGGCCGCACTCAATGCCGCTAGCCATTCGATTGGCACAACCAATCCGATGACGGAAAAAAGCACGGAAAAGATAACCGCATACAGCAGGCCGTCCTTCAGCAAGCCGGCAAATTCCCTCCAGCCCCAAACTATGCGTGTCCGGAACATTTTCCGTTCTTTTTTGACGCGGAAGTAGCCGAGCAGCACCGCTGCCAACAAAGCTATGTAAAAAACAGGGTTAATAAAATATCTTCCTATGTCCAGCAACGCATCCATTATCACTTTATTACACCTTCCTATTCACAGCCACTTGCATTTCTTCCCATTGTACCAAAGAAACAGCGCTCACTGCACTTCTTTTTCAGTTTTCAAACGCGGCGCCCAACTGCGTTAAAATATCTTCTGTTCCTTCAATTCCAGCAGATAACCGGACCACTTGTCGCGTAACACCGATTTTTTCTTTTTCTTCGAGGGACAATGCCCGGTGTGAAGTGCCGTACGGATAAGAAACCGTCGTCTCTACTCCTGCCAAGGTCGGGACAATTTTAATCCAACCGAGTGAGGAAAAGAATTTAAAGACGTCCATTGATTCAGGTAACGCGAATGTCACAATCGCCCCTTTCCCTGGATACCAGACTTGTGCTTTGCCTTCAAGAAATTCTGCAATCGCCGCGGCATTTTCTGTCTGTGCCTTCATCCGAACCGCGAGCGTCTTAATGCCCCGAATAGTCAACCACGCTTCAAAGGGGCTTAAATTCATGCCCAAATTGACGATTCGGCTTTCGGCCAATCGGATCAATTCGGCGTCTCCGACAAGCACACCCGCCGTCACATCGCTATGGCCTCCGAGATATTTGGTAGCACTATGCGCAATGAGATCAGCGCCTAAAGCATAGGGCTGGACCGTATATGGCGTAGCGAACGTATTATCGATCATCAGCTTGACACCGTAATGCTTTTTCATTTGCTCAAGCACAGCGATATCTTCGACTCGCAAAAACGGGTTGGTGATGGACTCGCTGAAAATCAGCTTCACTTCCGGGTAATCGATCAAAATCTCTTCCATTGCGCTGCGGTCTGTGAAATCAGCAAAATGGACGGTCATTCCAAGGTGCACCAGTTCTTCCTTCAGCAAATGGAATGTTCCGCCATACACGTCTTCCGCTGCAAGGATATGGTCTCCTGCACCCGCGACCGCGAGAATGCCTGCAAGAATAGCCGACATGCCAGATGATGACGCAACTCCCCGGGGCGCCCCTTCAAGATCAGCAACCGTTTGGCCGAGCGCGTCAGTATTCGGATTGGCTGTCCTTGAATACAGGTATGTACCATTCCCTTCATAATAGCCTTCCAATTCTTCTAATGAAGAAAAAGCAAACGCAGAAGTTTGGTAAAGCGGCATCACTTTCGGTTGGATCGTTCGCTCTCCCATTGTTGCAGTATGCACTGATTTCGTGTTGATCGAGTTCATCTTTTCATCCCCTTAATCCATAGTCGATATGATTTGTTCAATGGTAGCTTCGTCCATCGGTCCGACAAACTTTGTCTGGACGCGGCCTTGCGTATCCAATATATAAGAAGTCGGTATTGTCACAGCCTGATACAATGAGCCGATTTCCCCATTTTCATCCATCGGAATCGGGAACGACAAGCCGTACTCTTCTTTGAATGTCTTGATTTTTTCCAATCCATGATCTTCTTTTGTCAGGTTCACCGCTAAAATCTCAACATTATCTGATGCTGCCTGATCTTCATAATATGCCTGCATATGCGGCATTTCTGCACGGCATGGGGGGCACCAAGTAGCCCAGAAATTCAAAATGACTTTTTTCCCTTTGTAATCGGACAGTTTGACGGTTTTCCCGTCCAACGTCTCCAATTCGAAATCGGGGGCCATTTCACCTTTTGCCAACCCTTGTTCCGTTGCTAAAAACTCAACGTCGCTGCCCAGTGAGATATTGTCGAACTCAGTGGTATTTTCAATATTGTCTTTCACCACACCGGCAATCGCTACTCCAATCAATAACGCAACCAGCGTCAAGCCGATCAGTTTTTTCGACATTGTCTTTTCACCTCGCCTATCTTTCATCATACGACAAACCAGGGCCCGAATTCCACTATGCTAGCCATCAATTTGTGAATAAAAAATAAAAACCGGCATCGCTGTCGATGCCGGCCTTGCTTATCTTAACGAAACAAACATTTCAGGATCGACTGCATTGGATCGTGCACCGTTCCAAGGACCGACGTGAATTTCAAAATGTAGATGCGAGCCGAATGAACGTCCCGTGTTGCCCATTTGTCCGACACTTTGCCCTTGAGACACTGATTGGCCAACAGAAACACCAATCGAGTTCAAGTGTGCATATACCGTAGCGTGTGTCTGTCCGTTAATCGAATGGGTTACGATGACAACATTGCCGTATCCGCCCATTGAACCCGCATACGACACAAAACCGTGCGCTGCTGAAACGACATTCGTTCCGACACTGTTCGCTATATCCACACCTTGGTGGAATTCCTGGCCAGCACCAATATCGCGCCACCCGAAATCAGATGTAAAGCGTCCAGTAGTTGGACGGATAAAGTCCGCACTGATTGGTGCTGTATAAGATACAACAGGTTCCGGAGCTGGCGTTGGTGCTGGCGCCGGAGCTGGTGCGCTTGGTACCGGCTCAGATTTAGCGTTCGCTTTTTGGGCTGCTGCTGCTTTTTCTGCAGCCGCTCTATCTGCTGTTGCCTGCTCTGCGGCTGCCTGTTCTGCTGCCGCACGCTGTGCCGCAGCTTTTTCTGCAGCCGCCAGTTCCGCCGCCGCTTTCTCTGCCGCTGCACGCTCAGCCGCTAATTTGCGCTGACGCTCTTCTTCTGCTTTTCTGGCAAGTTCCGCCAAGCGTTCCTGCTCTGCCATGATCTGGTTTTCCAAGTCCGCAGACACTTCAATCGATTCATCGCGTTGAACAACCATGTTGGCTTTTTCGCTTGCCAGGCGTTTTTGCTCCGCCTGCAATTCTTTTTGCAATCCAGCTTGCTCAGCTTGCTGTCCGCTGAGGGAGGCCTTCAATAATTCAAGTTCAGCGCGGCGTTGTTCCTGCTGTGCCAATTTCGTTTCCACTTGCATTTTTTGTTCAGCAAGCAACTTTTTGTCGTGCGCTTGTTCTTTCATGATTTCCCGATCCGCTTCAATCAATGTGTTGACAGCTGAAAAACGATCGATGAAATCGATAAAGCTGTTCGCTCCGAGCAATACGTCTATGTATTCGACAGAACCGCCGCTCAACTGAATAGCGCGGGCTCTCTCTTGAAGCAATTCCGTTCTATCGGAAATTTTGCGCTCCAATTCCGTGATCGATGCTTTCAAGTCATTTATTTCGGTTACTGTTTTTTCTATATCGCCTTCTACTCTGGAAATCTTCGCTTCGGTTTCACCGATTTTAGCTTCCAGTTCCTTGATCTGAGACATGATTCTTTGTAAAGTCGTCTCATTTTTCTTTATTTCGCCAGTTTTTTCAGAGATGCCTGAATTTAATTGGTTTTTCTGCTGTTCTGCTTGTTGCTGTTTTTGTTCCAGCTCAGTTAGTTTATCCGCATTAGCGGCCGGCATTAAAACCGACAACGCTAATACAGATGACAAACTGGCCAACACCCATTTCGATTTCGAGACCAAGTTCATGTTCCCCCTTCGGTTTACGATCTTTCTTCTCTCTCTTTTCTTGCTATCATCTCTGTCTGTAAATTGTAAATTATACGCGAAGGAATTTCCGGATTGACATGAAACTTCCCCAGACGCCGATAAAGACGCCCATCAAGAGGATCAAGCCGCCCACTTGGTAGATGAACGGTGTGAAATCAAGCAACTGGAATAACTCCCCGCTTAGTTTCGGCTGTACAAATTCGAGCGTATTATAGTAGAGCGCCGCAACCAGGCCGATTGGTATGATCGAGCCCAGCAGACCGAGCCACATGCCTTCGAGTATGAATGGTACGCGGACAAACCAGTTGGTCGCCCCTACCAATTTCATGATTTCAATTTCCCGGCGTCTTGCCACGATTGTGATGCGGATGGTATTGGAAATCAGGAACATTGCTGTGAAGAGCAGTGCCAGTATTAGAACCAAACCGACATTTCTTCCGGCGTTAAGGAAATTGAACAACTTCTCAATTTTCCCTTTACCGTACTCCACTTTTTCTATGTTCTCGATTTTTGAAATTTCAGCTGCAACACTTCCGGTTTGTTGAGGATTAGATGCTTTGACATAAAAAACATCGAATAACGGATTGTTTTGCTCGAATAAGTCCAGCTCATTTCCGAAATCCAAAACCAAATCAGCCAATTCTTCTTCTTTTGTGGAGTATACTGCGGATTCCACTTCTGGGAGGTCACTTATTGTCTCTTCGATGCTCTGTTTTCTGGCATCGTCCGTTTCCAATGATACAAAGACCTTCATCTCAACGTCATTTTCCAGATCATCAGCAACTTTGTTCAAGTTCATCATGATCAAGACAAACACTCCGACAAGGAGCAAGGTTACTGTTACAGCACTGACGGATGCGAAAGTCATCCAGCCATTGCGGCCAAGGCTTTTAAGGCTTTCACGGAAATGGCGCCATAATGTTCTAGCTTTCATAACCGTAATCACCTCCTGCTACGTCACGGACGATCAGTCCGCCTTCAATGGCAATTACACGATGCCGTATTGTGTTGACAATTTCCTTGTTGTGGGTCGCCATTAAAATAGTGGTCCCTGTTGCGTTGATCTTCTCGAACAGATTCATGATATCCAAAGCTGTTTCAGGATCCAGGTTTCCTGTAGGCTCATCGGCAATTACCACTTTCGGTTTGTTGACGATCGAGCGTGCAATCGATACGCGCTGCGCCTCACCGCCGGACAATTCCGTTGGGAACATGCGCGCTTTATGCTTTAATCCGACCATGTCCAACACATCTAAGACGCGTTCGCGGATTCTAGAAGGAGATTCTTCGATAACTTCCAATGCGAATGCTACATTTTCATAAACATTCAACCTTGGCAAAAGTTTAAAATCCTGGAATACGACGCCCATTTGACGGCGCAGCATCGGCACTTTTTTATTTTTCAACGTAGCGATGTCGATGCCATCTACAAACATCTGCCCTGAAGTCGGGCGTTCTTCACGATACATCATTTTGATGAAAGTCGATTTCCCGGCACCGCTGGGTCCTACTACGTAGACGAATTCGCCTTGGTCTATCTCAACGTTCAATCCGTTGAGTGCTACAATGCCATTCGGATATTTTTTGTAAACATTCTTCATTTGAATCATTTAATAACCACCTATATGAATTAAGTTTCCTAAGCTGAGTTTTTTACCATGAAAAATTCAGGCAAAATCATTATAACATCCTAAACCCCTTTTTTTATTACAGTTCTGTATCAAATGGGTTTGTTGATATACATCTAATATTATAGAAGTATAAAGTAATGCCTGATCAGACCTTAACCAGCTGTGTAGAACGTCGTTAAATTTAACACATATTTGCTTTTTTCGCAAATTATTATCATTACTGTGCAAAAAGAAAAACCGGCCCTTTGGCCGGTTTATTTCTTCTCGGACAGCCATGTTGCTACAGCTGTCGCTTCTTCACCTTCGATGATTTTTGCGGGCATTGCCCCTTGGCCATTTTCAATGATACCCAAGATTTCTTCTTCTGATAATCGGGCGCCGACATCATTCAACGCCGGGAAGTTCCCTTGCCCCTCAAGATTTTCGCCGTGGCAGGAAATACAGTTTTGCTGAACAACTTGTTCAGCATCAACAGCTGCCGTGTCTCCATTACCTGAGTCTGCAGGCGGTTCAGCTGTGTCTTCTCCGCCGCCGCATGCTCCAAGAACCAAAGCAGAACCGAATAACAAAATCATCAATTGCTTTTTCATTCAGTTGTTCCTCCTCGCTATAGTATCTACCTATTACATTATACCAGTACTATGCTCTTTTGAAACCCTCTCCTAGCACTTCTGCAGCATCTGAAACGATGACGAAAGCCACAGGATCGACATCTTTCACCAATTTTTTCAAACGGGTGAATTCTGTTTGGTGGACGACTACCAAAAGGATCGGCTTTTCTGCATCTGTATAGCCGCCTGTTGCCGTCAGCTTCGTAACGCCCCGGTCAATTTCTTCATAGATGGCATCGCGCATTTCGACTTGCTTATTGGTAATGATATAAACAAGTTTCGATCTACCGAACCCGACTTGTACCAAGTCGATGGTTTTCGTCGTCACGTACAACCCGACCAGGGCGTACAAGCCTTTTTCAATATCAAAGACGATAGCAGCCGCAAGCACAATCATCCCGTCAATGAGCGCGACACTCGTGCCTAGCGTAAATCCGGTATACTTCGTGATAATCTGCGCAGCCAAATCAGTGCCGCCTGTCGAAGCATTTCCGCGGAAGACGATCCCAAGGCCAAGGCCAACAAGAATCCCTCCGAACAATGCGCCAAGCAGCGGATTCAACGTCCACGGCTCCCATGCTTCTGTCAAGTACACTACAAATGGCAGGAAAATTGTGCCTACTGCCGTTTTTGCGCCGAAATTGCGCCCAAGAAAAATAACGCCTGCAATGAACAGTGGAATATTGAACGCCCATTGAACGAAAGCCGGCTTCCAGTCGAATAGGCCTTTTAAGATAGTACTGATGCCGCTGACGCCGCCTGAAGCTACTTCATTCGGCAGCAAAAATACATTAAACGAGATCGCCACAATTGCGGAGCCGACGATGATGCTGAAATACTCAGCAAATATTTCCAGCAGCGGATGCGGATCTTTACGGTTGCGTTGTTTGTTTTTCATCATGATGAATTGAATCCTCTTTCCTCAATAAGCTCTTTAACCCTGTCAGAGTATACCAAAGGAACCTTCGCTTGTGAACTTCATCAAGATAAAGCAGCCTGCCGGATAGCTTTCTATGTAAATCCACAAGCAAGCCGATATTCCGCAAAACAGCTGCGAAGGTATTAACCCAAGAATTGGGGAAATACCTTTGCGACGAAGCGCAAAGCGCTGCAACGCACTTTAATGTCTCGAAGCTAGCGCAGCGATGCAACGGTTTTTCATGTCCCGAAGCTAGCGAAGCGTTGCAGGGACAGAGACAGGAGCAGTACGGTTTTCTCCGCTGTTTTGCTCCATATCTGGAGAACCAAAAGAAACTACAGCAAGTGTATCTTTCGTGTTCCACGATAATAGAAATGATTCGCTATTAAGGAAGACCTTTGAATGAAGCAGAAGGCGGCGACTCCAGCGGGAGCAGCCTGAGCTGAAGGCCCCACAGGAGCGCAGCGACGAGGAGACTGAAGCCAGGCCTGGAGCGAAATGAAAAGGAGTCCCATGATTTTTTCTACGACCTTAAAAGCCCGGAAGCATTTTTCGCTTCCGGACTTTTGCTTATTGCATTTTTGAACGCAGCAATGAATTGATGAAGCCGTCAATATCGCCATCCATGACAGCCTGGAGATTTCCGGTTTCATAATTGGTGCGGTGGTCTTTGACCATTGCATACGGGTGGAACACATAAGAACGGATCTGGCTTCCCCAGCCGATTTCCTTTTGTTCGCCGCGGATTTCAAGAAGCTGTGCTTCCTGTTCTTGTATCTTAAGAGCATACAATTTCGCTTTCAGCATTTGCATCGCTTTCTCACGGTTTTTGATCTGCGAGCGTTCCTGTTGGCACGTTACAACCGAATTGGTTGGAAGGTGAGTAATGCGGACAGCGGAGTCTGTCGTGTTGATGTGCTGGCCGCCGGCGCCGCTTGCACGGTACGTATCGATTTTCAAATCTTCAGTGCGGATATCGATTTCAATTTCGCCCGTAAATTCCGGCATCACTTCACATGACACGAATGACGTGTGTCGGCGGCCCGAGGAGTCGAATGGTGAAATGCGGACGAGGCGGTGTACGCCTTTTTCGGCTTTCAAGTAGCCGTATGCATTATGGCCTTTAATGCCGAGCGTTACGGATTTCACACCCGCTTCGTCTCCAGCCAAGTAATCCAATGTTTCCACTTTGAAGCCACGTTTTTCTGCCCAACGCGTGTACATGCGTAGCAGCATTGAACACCAATCCTGTGACTCGGTGCCGCCTGCGCCTGGATGCAATTCCAAAATCGCATTGTTTTTATCATACGGCTCACTGAGCAGCATCGTCAGTTCGTAATCAGCTAACTCTGAGATGAAGGCTTTTAATTCAGAAGCAAGTTCGTCATGTAATTCCTCGTCTTCTTCCTCACGCAAAAGTTCAAGTGTCATCTCCAGGTCTTCCTGGGTTTCCACAAAGTTATGGTAAGTATTGACGATTTCCTTTAAGCCGTTCGCTTCTGAAATGACCACTTGCGCTGAATCCTGATCGTTCCAGAAATCCGGGTCCAGCATCATTTCATCTAATTCCTGAATACGGGCTTCTTTGTTCTCTAAGTCAAAGTGACCCCCTAAAGTCGGCCAATTTGCTGGCGGATTTGTCGAGCTCGTTGCGAATGCTTGCTAATTCTATCATCGTGAGTTCCTCCTCAAAATAACACCGAAGAGCATTTGCTCTTCGGCATGTCTTGCTTGTTATGCTGTTGGCGTACCGTGGCAATTTTTGTATTTCTTGCCGCTGCCGCAAGGGCAAGGGTCGTTGCGTCCTACTAGAACATCCTTGCGTGCAGGTTCTTTTTTCTTAACTGCCGCTGGGCCATTCTCTTTCGGATTGACAGCTTGGCCTTTCGCCACTTCTTCACGTTCCAAGTTGCTGCGGATTTCAGCTTTCATAGCATACTTCGCAACGTCTTCTTCGATGGCTTGCACCATTTCCTCGAACATTGCAAAACCTTCCTGCTGATATTCGCGGAGAGGGTCATTCTGCGCGTAAGCGCGCAGATGGATCCCTTGGCGAAGCTGGTCCATCGCATCGATGTGGTCGATCCACTTCGTATCGATAGAACGGAGAAGAACGACTTTTTCGAATTCGCGCATGCGATCCGATGTCAGTTCCTGCTCTTTTCCATCATAGCGTTTATTGACAGCGGCTTTGATGAAATCAATTAGCTCTTGCTGGTTCTTCCCTTCGAGGTCAGCCAAGGTAATTGTATGTTCAGGCAACAGATTCGCACCGATCAATTCGGACATCGCTTTCAAGTTCCAATTTTCCGGTTTTTCGTCAGTCGTGTGGGTATAAACCATCCGTTCAATAGAACCGTTGATCATTTTTTCCACTAACGAGCGCATATTGTCGGTTTCAAGAACTTCCATTCGTTCTTTGTAGATGACTTCCCGCTGCTGGCGCAAAACATCATCGTATTGCAGTAAACGTTTACGCGCGTCAAAGTTGTTTCCTTCTACCCGTTTCTGGGCGGATTCCACTGAGCGCGTCACCATTTTGGACTGCAACGGCTGAGAGTCGTCCATGCCCAATTTGCCCATCATTGAGCGCATTGCGTCTGAACCGAATCGGCGCATCAAGTCATCTTCCAAAGAAAGATAGAACTGAGTGACACCCGGATCCCCTTGGCGCCCTGAACGTCCGCGCAGCTGATTATCGATGCGGCGGGACTCATGGCGCTCTGTGCCGAGTACCGCAAGGCCGCCCGCTTCGATGACGCCTTCGCCAAGTTTGATATCTGTACCACGACCCGCCATGTTAGTCGCAATTGTCACTGCGCCTTTTTGGCCGGCATTCAAAATGATTTCCGCTTCGGAAGCGTGGTTTTTGGCGTTCAGCACGGCATGCTTGATGCCTTCTTTTTTCAGGTATGCTGAAATGATTTCAGAAGTTTCGATTGCTACAGTCCCGACAAGCACCGGCTGGCCATTTTTGTGGCGTTCGGCGATATCTTCCGCAACCGCTTTGTATTTCCCCGCGATTGTCGCGTAGATCAAATCGACCCGGTCATCCCGGATGATCGGTTTGTTGGTCGGGATTGAAATGACATTCATATTGTAGATATTGCGGAATTCCTCTTCTTCTGTTTTTGCTGTACCGGTCATTCCGGACAATTTCGAATACATACGGAAGAAATTCTGGAATGTGATCGTCGCCATTGTCATTGACTCATTTTGGACTTCAAGGCCTTCTTTCGCCTCGATTGCCTGATGCAGTCCGTCAGAATAGCGGCGGCCTTTCATCAAGCGGCCTGTAAATTGGTCAACGATGACCACTTCGCCATCCTGTACGACATAATCAACATCGTTATGCATCGTCACTTGAGCTTTAAGCGACTGGTTGACCGCATGATTCAAGCGAACATGCTTCATGTCAAATAAATTATCGACGTTGAATGCTTTCTCGATTTTTTCGATGCCTTCTTCTGTCAGCACGACGCCTTTTGTCGTTTCATCAAACGTATAATCCGTGTCTTTCATTAGAAGGCGAGCGAATGCATTAGCTTGCATATAAAGCTGGGCTGCTTTTGCTGCTTGCCCTGAAATGATCAATGGAGTCCGTGCTTCATCAATCAGAATCGAATCGACTTCATCGATAACAGCGTAATTTAAAGGACGCTGAACCATGTCATTTTTATAAAGCACCATATTGTCGCGCAGGTAGTCGAACCCGAGCTCGTTATTCGTGCTGTAAGTGACATCCGCAGCATAAGCCGCTCTTTTTTCATCTTTAGTCAGGCTATTCAAATTCATGCCGACCGTTAAGCCGAGCCATTCATATAATTTGCCCATTTCAATTGCATCCCGGCTTGCCAAGTATTCATTGACCGTCACGACATGCACACCTTTTTTGGAAATGGCGTTCAAGTAAACGGCAAGCGTCGAGGTCAAAGTTTTACCTTCCCCGGTCTTCATCTCCGAGATGTTCCCTTCATGCAGAGACACTGCCCCCATGATCTGGACGCGGAAAGGATACATGCCAAGAACCCGCTTTGATGCTTCGCGGACTGTGGCAAATGCCTCAGGCAGCATATCATCCAACGATTCGCCCTTATCGTAGCGTGCTTTGAACTCTTCCGTCTTCGCTTTTAACGCGTCGTCGGATAAAGCCGCAAAGTCAGCAGCTAGCGCCTCGACTGTGTCAGCAGTCTTTTCCAATTTTTTCAAGTCCCGTTTATTCGGATCGAATACTTTATTTAATACTCCAAGCATATATAACCGCTCCCTGTATAGTGTCAGGCTGTCCCATTACAAGATGCCAAAACGCTTTTGCTATTGTGTAATAATCTGCTGGCCCCTTATTGCCATTGCCACTGGGCCTTCTCATCCTAATCCATGACAAAAATTCTCATGATTCATTTTAACACTGCAGGGAAGTGCGTGCAAATAAACAGGAGCCAGCAAATCCCCTGTTTCTGCAGAATCACAATAGAAAAAAGCCTCTCACTAGGAGAGGCTTTTCACAGGAGTCAGCTCGTTTCGATCAAGCCGTATGTGCCATCTTTTCGTTTGTAGACGATATTGGTGCCATTCGATTCTGCATCGGTAAAGACGAAGAAATTATGTCCCAGCATGTTCATCTGGAGAACCGCTTCTTCTTCATCCATCGGTTTCAAATCGAATTGCTTCGTGCGCACAATTGTCAGATCGTCCTCTTCCTCTTCTAAAGAGTCGAGAACTCTTGCTTCGTTTTCAATCGATGCAAATGCTGTGCCTATGCTTTCACGGTCACGGAATTTGCGATTGATGCGTGTTTTATATTTTCTGATTTGGCGTTCCAGTTTGGCAACGATCAAATCGATAGCTGCATATAAGTCCTCATGGCGTTCTTCCCCGCGCAGCACTAAGTTTTTCATCGGCACTGTGACTTCTGCTTGAGTTTGGCTATTATTAATGGTTTTTAAGTTGACCATAACTGTTGCATCAGTACCTTCAGGGAAATAACGTTCAATTTTTTCGATTTTCTTTTCAATATGTTCGCGAATTGCTGGAGTAACCTCAAAGTTGTCGCCTCGAATGTTGAATAGTAGCATGTTAACTCCTCCTTCTATTAGCTTACACGGTATTATTTCTATAACTTCCCTTTACATTCCTGCTTAAAACGTGAAAAGTTTCAACTTCGTAAAGATTAGGTAAATATATTAATAAGGAGATGAAAATTATGCTAAAAAACAAAGTTGTCGTCGTCACCGGAGCCGCTCAAGGCATCGGCAAGAGCATCGCGGAGCATTTTGCAGCACAGCAAGCGACAGTCATTGCACTGGATATTGAAAAAGTGGAAATCGATGGGGTGGAATTCCGGCGCTGCGATGTCGGGAACTTCGCCGAAGTGATCGAGACATTCGCTGCCATCAACAAAGATCATGGTGCCATACACATCCTTATCAATAATGCGGGCATATCCGAATTCAAATCCATATGGGAAGTGGACGAGAGGGAATGGGATCGGGTACTGGACACGAACCTTAAGAGCGTCTTCATCTGCAGCCGCGAAGCGGCACGTTTCATGACCGAGGATATCCGTTCCATCGTCAATATGGCTTCGACGCGTGCTTTCATGTCAGAACCGAATACCGAAACGTATTCAGCTTCTAAAGGAGGCATATACGCATTGACTCACTCACTGGCGGCCACGCTAAGCGAAAACAGCATTCGGGTCAACTCTATCGCTCCGGGATGGATCCATACGGGGGACGCCAACGAATTGCGGGCAGTCGATCATCAACAGCATTGGAGCGGGCGCGTCGGAAAAGTCGATGATATTGCGCGTGCGTGCCTGTTCCTTTGCGATCCAAAAAATGATTTCATCACCGGTGAATGCCTGAATATTGATGGTGGCATGACCCGTAAAATGATTTATGAGCATTAAGAAAAGAAATAGGCCTGCCCGAGCCGGCAGGCCTATTTCTTTTCTTTCAAAGCTTTCACTTCATCTGTGATGAACATTTCGCGGACAGCATCCCGCGTTAAGTGGAGGCCATAAATCCAACCGCCGGACGCCTCTTGACTCCAAATTATTGCGCATTCCGCATTGATCTGTTCATACGTGATGGCAAACGCGATGTTCAAGCCCGCGGCATCAATAGGGAGTTCATTGTCGACAAACACCCTAGCTCCGGTTGGCGATATATCCAGCAGCAAACCGTAGACTCTATTTTTCAGACCGGACTTGAATTTCATGTGTATTTCCGGTGGCTTGCCGAACGCATGGCGGAAACTTTCAGTTCTATCGAAAATTATGATCGCCCTCCTGTTTTCATGCGCGGATCAAAGTAAACAGCTCAATTTCACCGGCACCGGCCCCTTTCAATTCTTTCGCAGCATGGCGCATTGTCGTACCAGTTGCATACAAATCATCGATTAATATGATGTTAGTTGGGATTTCGCTGCCGTTCCACTCAAAAAGCCTTGCACTCTCCAGGCGTTCTTGCCGATTCTTCTTGCCTTGTACTTGATCGGTCTTCGACAGCAGATGGGTATAAGGCAATCCGGCAGACCTCAGCAGTTCATCCACTTGAGAAAAAGTCCTTTTTTTCAGCTTTTCCGCATTCATCGGTATCGGCACTAGCGTTGCATCGGAATGGCGCAGCGCCTCGTTGATATCACTCGCAAAGACTTCGGAAAGAATGACATCGTGCAAGAATTTATATTGGTGAAGATAGGTTTTCATTGCTTCATTATACACATACAGGCTTTTTCCGGAACGCACCAGTCCCGCAAATTCTGTCAGCTCCCATTCGCTGCAGTCCCTGCATAATTGATCCCCCGGAAGTCCGCATATTCCGCAGCACGCTGTTGGCACCCTGCAGAATTCGGCTTTGCAGGCCGGGCAGGCTGTTTCGGCGATATCGCGGAAGAACAAGCTTCGCCACGTTGGCTCATGGCGCATTTCTTGGTCGCATAAATAACAGTTCAATGCTTTCCCCTCCCGTTATAAAAAGTGATCATCGACTTTGCTTTATCCATTTCCCGGGAAATACCATCGTGAAAAAAAGTAACGCCGCCTGTCGGATGAGAATTCGAACGACCCGCTCGGCCAGCGATCTGAATCAATGCAGAGGCGTTGAAAAGCATATCATCCGCTCCGGCCACTGCCACTTGGACATTCGGGATTGTGATGCCCCGCTCCAAAATGGTCGATGTCAAAAGCCCTGGGATGCTTCCATTGCGCAATGCCATGACTTTTTCCTTGCGCTGCGGATCTTTGGAATGTACCGCTTCGATGCGGGCATCCAATTTTTTAAACAGCGGAATGCTCTGATCGATCAATTCAATCGTCGGCAAAAACAGCAGGAACGGTTCTTCTTTGGCGATCCGTTCCTCTATCCACATCGCAAGTTTTCTCGGAATGCCATTGCGTCCCAGTTTTTTCTTATAGCCCCATAAAGGTTTGAATACCGGCACCGGAAGGTCATGTCCATGAAAGCGCCTAAAGATTTCGGAACGGTTCGCTGCGGCTTTCAATAGTTTTTTTGAGGGCGTTGCCGATACAAAAACAATGGGAGAATCCGGTTTTACCGCTTTTAGCACAGCGCGCTCCAGGGCCGCATCAAAAGAATATGGAAAAGCATCCGCTTCATCGACAATCATGACGTCAAATGCTTTTTCGAATCTGTATAATTGATGGGTTGTGGAAATGACAATATCTGCAAATCCTTCTTCAATCGGTGCACCGCCATACAGTGTATGAACAGTCGTTGATGGGAAAATCGCACGGATTCTCGGAGATAGTTCCAGGACAACGTCCGTGCGCGGAGCCGCGATGCAGATGCGGAGCCCTTTTTGAAGCGCCTCGAATATCGGCTGAAACAGCAATTCGGTTTTTCCTGCGCCGCAGACTGCATAAACCAGATGGTTTTCCTTTGTTGCCAGGCTTTTCGCAACTTGAGATGAAGCAGCTTGTTGGGCCGCTGTCAGCGTGCCGTTCCAATTGAATGAATGTTTTCGGATAAGTTTGGGGGATGGGGACGCCCAGGAGATCAATTCCGTACAGGAACTGATGCGCCCCATTTGAATGCAATGCCGGCAATACAAACAGACGCTGCCGCATTTCGCACAATTATAAGACAGGATTTTATGAGGGGATTTTTCCAAGCAGCGGGCGCAATGTCCGTCTGCGGTGATGCCTTTTGTGATGAGCAGATCGCCTTTGGCTATGGCGCGTTCAATTTGTTCTTCCGAAAAAGGAGTGAAATCTCTCAGCCAAATCTTTCCGCTGAAAAATGCTTCCAATCTATCCATCCGCATCCATCCTTCCTTAACAGCAGCGGCCTCGGCTGGTTATTTTCTAACCCAGCCAAGACCCATGGCCCCTTCTCCTAAATGTGTTCCGATGACCGGTCCGAAATAGGAAATGCTGAATTCCGCTTCGGGGCATTCTGTTTTTAAATGTTCCATCCATTTTTCTGCCTCTTCCGGGCGATTAGCGTGGATCACTGTCGCTTGGATCCGGCCGCCGGCAGTTAAATCCTCTTTCAGCAAGTCGCCGATGCGCTTCATCGCTTTCTTGCGGGTGCGGATTTTTTCAAAAGGCACAATCACTTTTTCGCTAAAATGGAGCAGCGGCTTGATCTGCAGCATGCCACCGACAATCGCTTGTGCGTTTGACAAGCGGCCGCCCCGGCTTAAATGCATGAGATCTTCAACCATGAAATAAGCCCGCATCGACTTTTTCATTTCTTCCAGCTGTGCGATGATGTTCGCTGCATTTTCTCCGGAATTGGCCATTTCTGCGGCTTTGATGGCATAAAACCCTTGCATCGCACAAGAAATTTCAGAGTCAAAAGAATAGACCTCGACGCCTTCTACCAGATCATTAGCTTGAACCGAACCATTGAACGTTCCGCTGATGCCGCTAGACAAGTGGATTGAAATGATTTCATCATGGTGTTCTGCAAGTCTGCTGTACAAATTGACAAATTCACCTAAAGGCGGCTGAGATGTTTTAGGCAATTCGCTATTCACTTTTTCATAAAACTCATCGACCTGCAATTCCTTTTCTTCGGCAAAAGACTCATTATGAAAAGTCACTTGCAGTGGAATCATCTCGATCTTTTTCGCTTTTCGGATATGCTCCGGTATGTAAGCGGTACTGTCGGTCACAATTGCTGTTTTCATTTCTATCAGCCTCCATTGCCAGTTTAACAAAAATAACCCAATAAAAATACATAAATAAGTGGCTGCAATTCTATACATTTAGGGCAGAAAACAAAAAGACAGGACGCGGCGAAAGTTCCGCCCTGTCCCGTCTCCCTTTAGTTCGTGCTCAGCTTGAGGCATCGCCTTAGCCCTTAGCTTTCATCCGTCCTGCATTTACTGACTGCCGATAAAGTGCAGCGCGCTGACAAGCCATTTTCCTTCTTCTTTCTTGAATACAACTACTTGTCTGCCAGTTTGTCCTGTGCTTTTATCGGAATTCGGATCTTTCATTTCCACATCGATTGGTGCGTAGACTTCAGCGCGGCCCGCTTCGTACTTCACAATGGTTTCATCAGAAGTCGTATATGTCGTATCAAATGCAGC
>DATISS010000004.1:0-4702 GCA_035468565.1 Planococcus sp. (in: firmicutes) | reverse complement strand
GCCACATTGCTGGCATCGCCATAGCTCCAAGAAAGGCCGACATTTTCGCCGTCTACATTAGCGCGCAATCCAGAAGGTGCATCGAGATCTTCCTGTACGTAGCGCTCGGAAACTTGATTCGGCTCAGTGCCTCTCGCGAATAATTCAGTGCTGCGCAGGCTGTATGGTGTGTATGCGCTCGCCAGTTGAAGAGGGGATGAGCCTTCTTCGACTGCAAGCTCAACAACCGATTCAGGCCGGTTGAATGTGCCGCTCTCGGCTGTTGAAATTTGAGACATTACTGTTTTGAACAAACGCTGGGAAAGCAGCCGCTCATCAGAAGCGGTGTCGATTCCGACCGAACGTGTCGGGTAACCGCTCCATACGGAAATTGAATATTCCGGTGTGTAGCCGGCAAACCAAATGTCCGGCGCAGATGTATCGTCCAAACCATATTTATCCAGTTCATCTTTATTGTAATTGGATGTGCCGGTTTTGCCGGCTAGGTCCAAGCCGCTGATAGCCGCTTCTTTGCCTGTCGAACCACGCAGGTTTGTATCGACAACGTCGCGCATCATGTCAGTGATCATGTAAGCTGTACTGTCCTGCATCGCTTGAACCGGCTCAGGCTTGACGATTTGTTCAGTCGAGCCGTCGCGGAAGACAATTTTTGTGATGGTATGTGGTTCCGTAAAAGTGCCGTTATTGCCGAATGCCGCAAAAGCGCCGGCCAATTCGACAGTTGAGATATTATCTGTTCCTAAAGCTGTGGATTCATAGACATTATCAAGTTCGAGGCCTAATTTCTTCGTAAAGTCCGCCGCATTTTCCGGTCCGACTTCTTCCAAAGTTTTCACGGCAGGGATGTTGCGGGAACGGTACAGTGCTTCTCTGATCGACATCGTTCCAAGGAACTCTCCGTCAACGTTGCGGATTTCCTGTCCACTTTCATAAGAAAGCGGCTCATCCACAATAGTTTCGCCTGTTGACCAGCCGAGATGCTCGATCGCCGGGCCGTAATCGATCAGTGGCTTGATGGTGGACCCGATGTTGCGGTCTTTGGCTGTCGCAAAGTTGATGCGGACATCGCCGCTATAGTCGCGTCCGGCACCGACTGCGCGGATGCCGCCAGTTTTGGTATCAACGACCGTCATGGCCGATTGGACTTCCTCATCAAAGAACAAATCCGATGACATGGCATTGTTGACTATCTCTTGAGCGGATGGATCCAAAGTCGAATGGATTGTTAAACCTTCATCCATTGCATAATCTCCATCCAGAGATGCCAACTCTTTTTCCAGCATTTCCATAAATGCGGTGTATTCGTTAGTCACCACGGTCTGTTGGCGCTGGTCTTCAGGCTGCAAAGAATCGGTGGCGGAGGCCGCCTGGGCTTCCTCTTTTTCTGCAGTAGTAATCTTGCCGTGCTGCTCCATCAATTTCAATACGACGTTGCGGCGCGTTTCAGCGCGTTCAGGATTATTGAAAGGGTTGTAGCCGTTCGGGCTTTGCGGCATGCCCGCAAGCAGTGCAGCTTCATGCAGCGCCAACTCATCCAGCGGCTTGCCGTAGAAATGCTGGGAAGCGGTGCCGAAGCCGTAGATATTGCCCGACATCAGAATTTTATTGAAATACATTTCAAAGATTTCTTCTTTTTCGTATTCCTTCTCGAGTTTATAGGCAAGATAAGCTTCCTGCGCTTTTCGCTTCAGTGTCTTGTCATTCGACAGGAAGGAGTTCTTAATAACCTGCTGGGTGATGGTGCTGGCGCCTTGGGATCCGAAACCGCCGGTGATGTTGGCGATTACCGCACCGCCGAGGCGGATGACATCAATTCCCGAATGCTCATAAAAGCGATTATCTTCTGTCGCTAATATGGCGTCTTCCATCACTTTAGGGATTTCTTCATATTCGATATATTCGCGGTTCTCTGCGGTCATATAGGGAATTTCCGTTTTGCCGTCAGCTGCCAGAATGGTCGGGCTGATCGGATCGCGGAGAAGTTCTTCATCAATTTCGGGGGCGCTGCTCGCGTAAAAAGTGAAGAGGCCGATGCCGAATACGAGGCCGATCACTCCGATCAATAAGACGGCCAAGATAATCCGTTTGATCCAGCTTTTGCTGTTCGGTTTCTTGCTTTGTTTATTGGTGTTCTTCTTCTGTTGTTCGATTGCTTTTCTGCGCTGTTCGCGCGAAACTGGTTTTTCGTTCACAATCGGTCCCTCACTTTCAAATATGCTTCTTTAGAATTGTTTGAGGACAGGCAGATAATCGATGCGCGGAAATGCTCCCGGCATAATTTCGATTGCGGTGTCTTCGATTTCTTGCAGTGCGATGGACTTGCGTCCGCCGGTCAACATGCGGTCCCAAAAAACTTCGAGCGCTTCAAAACGGATGATGAAATATCGCTGCAGCGCTGAAAACCGGATGATCATAAATGCCAGCCCATGGTGTTTGACGACTTGGGACATGTGGTGGATTTGATGTTCATGGATGTTTTTCAGCGGAAAGGAAGTTTTGTTTTCCGTTTCCTTTGCTTCAAAGTCGATGTAGCGCCCATTCCAGACGCCGTTATAATCCGTTGTGGAAGGGGCCCGAAAATAGGCTTCCCGGATGACCGCTGCACTTCTTGAAGGATACTCGACTTTGACGATTTGGACAGGAACCGGCTTTTTATGAATGACTGCAAGTCCTAAATGCAAGTAGTATTCATTGGTTTCGTTTAATTCATCCTCTAGTGTTTTACCCCGATTACTGAAAGAAAAATCCTTTTTTTTCTTTTTCACGGGCTGTTCTTTAGCTGGGATAAATTTCTTGCCGTTCGGATAATTTATTGCCATTGTGATACACCTCGCTTATCTTATCATATCACACGGACTAAGACGACAGCCTGTATGAAAGGTTTCAAATAGGCTAGACTAATGATAGCGGATTCCATTGGCAAATCCAAATGAAAAGAATGCCTGTTCGATAAGTTAGTGAAGCTTTTGCTTATATGATAAACTTATGGCAATGGAGGGACGAAAAAATGACAGTTAAAGAACTCTCTTCCGCCTTATTTGATGAATGCGGAAAATGCCTGGACCGCTTTTACGAAATGCGTGAAAAAGACGCGGTTCCGGATTTCTACAATGACGTGAAACCATACGCCGATTACTGGCACGAGAAGATAAATGAATGGCAGCGGGAATCCTTGCTTTATATCCAGCAGGAGCGGCCAAAATATGCACATAAACCAACAATCGATACGGCAGCAGAAGGCATGGCTCAAGTTTTTGTGCAAAGTTTCTATAAGGAAACGAGCAAAAAACGCTTTGTCCAGACCATCCAGGCGGCGCAATACACTTTGCAGACGCTTATGCTGGCAATCGACGAAAAGGGCGAAGACAAATGATCAGAAAAAAGAAGCTTCCCGAGTTGCTGGCTGAATGGAAAACTGAGCCCGAAATGATGGAACGGATTGAACATTGGCACACGAGGCCGGAAAAGCAGGCTGCTTACGCTGATTTCCCACCCGAGATGCATGAAAGTTTAAAAGCGGCCTTACGGAAAAAGGGGATTGAGCAGCTTTATACGCATCAAAGGCAAGCTTTCGATTTGGCGGTGGATGGAAAGTCGTTTACGGCAGTGACGCCTACTGCTTCAGGCAAATCGTATTGCTACCACTTGCCGGTGCTCCATAAGATCCTCAACGATCCGGGTGCGCGTGCGTTGTACTTATTTCCCACAAAAGCGCTGGCGCAGGATCAGAAAAGCGATCTTCACGATTTAATCGAAAAGACGGAAAAAGAGATCCTTTCCTATACGTACGACGGCGATACGTCACCCGCAATCCGCACGAAAGTGAGGAAAGCGGGCCAGATTGTCATGACCAATCCGGACATGCTGCACTCAGCAATCCTGCCGCACCATACGAAATGGGTATCGCTTTTTGAGAATCTTCATTATATAGTCATTGACGAACTCCATACGTACAAAGGTGTATTCGGCACCCATGTGGCGCATGTCATACGTCGGCTTAAGCGCATCTGTGAATTCTATGGCAGCAATCCGGTATTCATCTGCACCTCTGCGACAATCGCCAACCCCAAGGAACTTGCAGAAAACCTGACAAATGAAAAACATGTGCTGATTGACCAGAACGGTGCGCCGTCCGGTAAAAAGCATATCCTCTTTTACAATCCGCCAATCGTCCATCCAACATTCGGCGTTCGCAGAAGTGCGGTTCTTGAAGTGCGCGATCTCGCGACTCATTTGATCAAGCAAGGCATCCAGACCATTGTGTTCGCGAAGAGCCGCGTGCGGGTGGAAATGCTCGTCACGTATTTGCAGGCCATCACGAAAACGAAGCTGCAGGACGAATCCATCAAAGGGTATCGTGGTGGCTATTTGCCAACGGAAAGGCGTGCCATCGAAAAAGGCCTGCGTGACGGTTCGATCCAATGTGTGGTGTCGACGAATGCGCTTGAACTTGGCGTCGATATCGGCCAGTTGCAGGCCTGCATCATGACCGGCTACCCTGGCAATATCGCCAGCGCTTGGCAACAGGCGGGGCGGGCAGGGCGGCGGCAGGACGAATCGTTGGTCGTGTATGTCGCGCAATCCACTGCACTCGACCAATACATCATCAACCATCCGGAATACTTATTGGATCAATCGCCTGAAGAAGCGCGCATCCATCCGGAAAATATCATCATCTTAATGGACCACTTGAAATGCGCGT
>DATISS010000003.1:0-13854 GCA_035468565.1 Planococcus sp. (in: firmicutes) | reverse complement strand
GAAGGCGACAACCACATCATTTACAAGGCGACAGGCAGTTTCCGCTATACGATTACATATAAAGGACCGGGCGGCCACAGCTTTGCGGCGTTTGGCACACCGAGCGCCACCCATGCCCTTGGCCGAGCCATTGCAGCCATTGCTGACCTTGAGACGACATCAGAACCCAAAACGACATTTTCTGTCGGCGAGGTGAGCGGTGGAACTTCCGTCAACGCGATTGCCCAGGAAGCAAGCATGTCCGTCGATTTGCGCTCGAATGACAAAGGCGAACTGGAAAAACTGGAGCAGCAATTTTTGGCTGTTGTTAAAAAAGCGGCAGCAGATGAAAATGCCCGTTGGAAAGACGACCGGCTGTCTGTGGACATTCACCGTTTCGGGCACCGGGCGCCGGCAAGCCAAAGGGCTGACGTTCCGATTGTGCAGATTGCGGCCGCGGCGGTCAAAGCAATCGGCAAAGAGCCGGATCTCGGTGTGCCGAGCAGCACCGATTCGAATCACCCGATGAGCTTGAACATCCCATCTGTCACGATGGGGCTCGGCGGAAAATTCAGCGGTGCACACACGCTTGAAGAATGGCATGACCCGAAAAATGGCCATTTGGCGATTCAAAAAAGCTTTTTGGCAATCCTCGGAATGTCAGGCGTTCCCGAAGTGATCGTGCCATTATTGAAAAAATGAAAACAACCCAGCAAAAGCTTAACCACTTTTGCTGGGTTGTTTTATTTGTTGGGCGGATATAATTGCTGCAAAAAATCGATAGACTGGACAATCAATTCCTTTAGAATATCCAAATCGACATCCTCTGTTTTATTGATGTAAACACACGCTTTGCCGGTGGTATGCTTGCCGAAGCGCTCGAGCAATAGGGTGCGGTCCGGGTCGCCTGTGGCGAAGTACAAGCTGATTTTTGCCTTGCGGGGCGAAAAGCCGACTAGCGGCGCATCACCGGAATGTCCGGTTGGATAGACATAATGGTAGGAACCGAAGCCAATAATGCTTGGCCCCCACATTTTCGCCTTAAAGCCGCTCGTCTCCTCGAAAATCTGCAGCAGTTTATAAGCATCTTCACGTTTCTTCGGATTCTCGACGCTTTCGATGAATTCAATGACATCCGTGTCCGTTTCCTTCGTTTTCTGCTCGTACATTTGCCATCCCTTCTTCCGTTCGATTTTTTACAAGCAATGCATGGCGGCTTCCGCTCGGTCCCACGGAACTTTATATCCTTGCCCTTTGGCGCAGAAAATGGAAGTGGAAGTGTATTCCGGATCGGCGTCTTTATTATAGCCGATCATCTCGATAATCTCTTTGTCATTATGACAGAAATCATAGCCACCGGACAATAGGCTGAGCATTCCTTTGCCGTGTGTGAAAGAAGCGAATTCCGTGGCGTAATTCATGAACGATGCGACGGGTGCCGAACCTTCGATGACCGTTTTGCCGTCAGCCATTGAAGGCGCTTCGAATGTACCGTGCGCTTGCTGGATATCCGATAGGACTTTGCCCATATGGTCGGTGTCGACTTTGATTTTGAATCGGTAAACCGGTTCCAGCAGCCGGTTTTCCGCTTTTTCGAGCCCTTGGCGCAATGCGCGGTAAGCGGCTTCGCGGAAATCGCCGCCGGATGTATGTTCGTTGTGGCCGCGTCCTGTCACTAACGTGATATGGACATCGGTCAGTGTAGAACCTGTCAAAATCCCGTGATGACCGCGCTCCCGCAAGTGATGGAGGATGAGGTTCTGGTGGCCGGTCGACAGATCGTCCGCGTGGCATTCGTTGGCCAAAGTGATGCCAGAACCGCGCGGCGCCGGTTCGATTTTTAGGTGCACTTCCGCATAATGGCGCAGCGGCTCGAAATGGCCGTATCCAATAACCGGCTGCGCAATCGTCTCTTTATAAAGGATTTTCGGCTGTGAGAACGAAACCGTATAGCCAAAGCGCTCTTGGACAATCTGCTCAAGCACTTCAAGCTGGATGACACCCATGACCAGGATGTGGATTTCCTGGAAATGTTCATCCCATTCAACATGCAGCGAAGGATCTTCAGCATCGAGAAGCTGGAAAATTTTCAGCATCTCTTTAGGGTGCACAGCGGAAGAGAATTCCACTTTCGATTGCAATGCGGGAGCAGTGAGGTAAGAAGGGCGTGAGCTTAAAGCGCCGAGGCCGTCGCCGATTGCAGCTTCTGACAGACCGGTTAAGCCAATCAACTCGCCGGCGCAGGCCGACTCCACCACTGCAAATTTTTCGCCGGTGTAGCGCCGGAGTTGGGTCACTTTTTCAGTGGTTTTAAAGTCAGCTGCGCCATAAGTGATTTGATCGCGGACTTGCAGGCGTCCGCTGAGAATCTTCAGGAATGTCACACGCTGGGCGGTCGGCTCATGGCGAATTTTATAAACTAGCGCAGAAAAAGGCTGATTTTCTTCGTAAGCCGTAGTGGTGAGGCGGTCAAGCAGCTCGAAAAACTCCATAACCCCTTCATCTTTTAATGCGGATCCGTGGAATCCGGCCATCACTTGCCGTGAGCTGATCAAGTTTTTTAAAGCGTCCATCCATAGGCCGGGCTCGTATCCACTGTCCATATAGTGTTCAAGCAGCTCCTCGTCGCGCTCAGCGATGAATTCAATCAATTCTTCAGACATCGCAACGCCTTGAAAAGCGTCGGTAAGATCAATTGCGTCAGGGCTCAGCGATTTTCGGATTTCCTCGAGCACCTGCTGCGGATCCGCATTTTCGCGGTCTGTTTTATTGATGAAAAAAAATGTCGGCACTTTGTGTTTCTGCAGCAGCTGCCACACCGTTTCGGTATGCCCTTCGACTCCGTCGATTGCACTGACGATGAGGATGGCGTAATCCATCACTTGGATGGCTCGTTCCATCTCGGGTGAGAAGTCGACGTGTCCGGGGGTGTCGATCAAATAATAAGTGGAGCCGTTGAAAGAAATTTCCGCTTGGTCGGCAAAGATCGTAATGCCCCGACGTTTTTCGATTTCATGGCTGTCGAGAAAAGCATCTTGGTGATCGACGCGCCCGCGCTGCCGGATGCTTTTCGTATTGAACAGCAATTGTTCAGAGAACGTGGTTTTTCCGGCGTCGACATGCGCAAGTATTCCGATGGTTTTGTTCATAATACACCTCATTCAAGTTGGATCGTTTACACAAGTGTAGCAGAATCGGGAAAAGCTGGCGTTGTGAAGAGCAGTAGAAAAAATATCCGCGCAAAAAAACCTTCCGGGGAAATTTCCCGAAAGGCTGGCGGTGCACTTAACTGGATTCATAGCAATTGACGGCGAACGCGATGGAGGCCGCGCAGCGCCTGCGGTAAATGGCCGATTGCAATAGCGCCAGTTCTTCGCGGTTTGTCATAAAGCCGCATTCCACTAGTACGGCTGGCATATGAGTATCGCGCAGCACGGCAAAATCAGCTTTTTTTACACCGCGGTCCGGCCGTTTAGTGGACAGGCGCAATGCCAGCTGGACAGCTTCCGCAAGCCGTATGGAAGCGGCTTGCGGATGGCTGTAGGTGAACGTTTCGATGCCGCTCGCACTATTGAACCCGGAGCCGGCGGCATTGGCGTGGATGGAGATGAAAAGATCGGCTTTCAGGCGGTTTGCCAGCTGTGTCCGTTCATGGAGTGGCACGTCTTGTTCGGGATGGTGGCTAAAAATGACCGAATGGCCATCGAGCAAGAGCCTCTTTTTCACTTCATCGGCGACCTCTGAGTTAAAGTGGAATTCGCGTAGGCGTCCGTCGGGTGAACGCTTGCCGGCAGTATTCGGTCCGTGGCCGGCATCAATGATAATTTTCAAGCTAAAACCTCCTTTTACCCGTTATATAGTGTGAGCGAGACAGAAAGGGGACAGGAAAACAGTCAATTTGGAAAGTTACGTGTTAAAATAGGAGCAAACCGCCAGAATGATGAAAGAATTTTCAAAAGGCTTTTGGATTTATTGGCGTAAAGGAATGAGGGAGAACATGGGACAAGTTACAGCAAAACAAGTGATGGACACGTTCGAGTTGAAGCTGATCAGTGGCCAGGATGGCCTGGGGCGCCACATTCCGATCAGCGACATCTCACGGCCAGGGCTGGAGATGGCGGGCTATTTCACGCATTATCCGGCTAACCGGGTTCAGCTCTTAGGGAAAACAGAGCTGTCTTTCTTCGCGCTGCTAGAAGCGCATGAACGCATCGACCGCATGATGAAATTGTGTACGGACGACACACCGGCGATTATCGTCGCGCACGATATGGATGTGCCGCCGGAGCTGATCGACGCTTCAAGCAAACGGCATGTGCCGGTTTTTTCGGCGAAAATGTCAACGACCCGCTTTTCGAGCATCTTGACGAATTACCTGGAGAGCCAACTCGCTCCGACGACAGCGGTGCACGGTGTGCTGGTCGATATCTACGGCGTCGGCGTCTTGATCACCGGCAAAAGCGGTGTCGGCAAAAGTGAGACAGCGCTGGAACTCGTGAAAAAAGGCCACCGGCTCGTCGCGGACGATTGCGTGGAAATCCACCAGGAAGGCGAGAACACGTTGATCGGGCATCCGCCGAAGCTGATTGAACATCTGCTTGAAATCCGCGGAGTCGGCATCATCGATATCATGACGCTATTTGGCGCAAGCGCGGTGCGCACATTCAAACGCATCTCGCTGGTCATCGACCTTGAGATATGGGATGCCGAAAAAACTTACGACCGGCTTGGGCTGGAAGAAGAGAAGATGCGCATCATCGATACGGATCTGACCAAGCTGACGATTCCTGTCCGTCCTGGGCGGAACCTGTCGGTCATCATCGAAGTGGCGACGATGAACCATCGCCTGAAACGCATGGGCGTCAACGCGGCGGAAGAGTTTTCGAAGCGGCTGGATGATGTGCTTGCAGCAGATAAAAATTAACGGAATGGGAAGGTGCAAGGAATGTTTTCAATTTTAGCTTCAATAGATCCAATCGCGTTCGCACTTGGTCCGATCGAAGTCCGCTGGTACGGAGTCATCATCGCGGCGGGCATTGTCATCGCATTTTTGGTCGGCCAGCGTGAAATGGTCAAGCGTGGGCTTCACCCGGATTTTCTGACGGATTTGTTGATTTGGGCGGTGCCGCTGGCAATTGTGGGCGCCCGCATTTATTACGTCATGTTCGAATGGGAAAATTACAAAGACAATCCCCTTGAAGTTTTCGCGATCTGGAACGGCGGAATCGCCATCCACGGAGCGCTTATCGCTTCAGTAATCGTCGCCTATATTTTCTCGAAACGCCGCAATACGCCTTTTTTGAAGGTAGCGGATATTTTAGCCCCGAGCATTTTAATCGGCCAGGCAGTCGGCCGTTGGGGGAATTTCATCAACCAGGAAGCACACGGCGGCGAAGTGTCACGCAGTTTCTTGGAGAATTTAGCCATTCCTGATTGGATCATCAATCAAATGTACATAGATGGCGCTTATTACCATCCGACTTTCTTGTATGAATCGTTATGGAGCTTAGTAGGAATTATCATTCTGCTGTTGCTGCGCCGGGCTAATTTAGTACGCGGCGAAATGTTTTTCTTCTATATGATATGGTATTCTGTTGGCCGCTTCTTTATCGAGGGCATGCGGACAGACAGCTTATACGTCATCGGTGAGCTGCGCGCTGCGCAATTGGTGTCAGTCGCCGCCATTGTCATTGGTGTCGCTTTTATCGTGTACCGCAGGGTGAAATTAAAAAATCCTCCACGTTATCTGGATAAATAGAAAGAAGAGATGGAATGCAGACATTGAAAAAAGGCCTTATCGCAGGCTTGAAAACCACTTGGTCTTTAGGGAAAATCATATTCCCGATTACGCTTTTGGTGACGATGCTGCAATTCACGCCGGTGCTGCCGTTCATCATTGAAGGGGTCGCACCGCTTATGGGCCTTTTCGGTCTCAGCGGCGACGCGGCCATCCCGCTCGTGTTGGGAAATGCGTTGAACCTGTACGCGGGGATTGCCGGTATTTTATCATTGGAGCTGACGGTCAAGGAAGTATTCATCCTGGCGGTCATGCTGTCCTTTTCACATAATATTTTTATCGAAACCGGTGTGGCGCTGAAAGTCGGCGTTAAATTATGGGTGGTGCTGACAGTCCGCTTCGGGCTAGCCGCAGTGTCGGGGGTGGTCATCAACCTAGTTTGGAAGGGTGGCGGAGAGACAGCACAATACGGCTTCGCGCCTCCAGTGGCGGCTGCTCCGGAAGGCTGGGGGAATATTTTCCTGCTGGGCCTTGAAAAAGCTTCGTTCGGTGTGCTGCAGCTTGCGCTGATCGTCATTCCTTTGATGATCATGATTCAGATATTGAAAGATAAGCATTATTTGAAGCGTATTTCTGAAGGTATGGGGCCGCTGACCCGGATTTTGGGGGTGCAGAAGAACACCTCATTGACTTTGGCTTCAGGGCTTATTTTCGGTTTGGCGATGGGTGCAGGCGTGATGATCCAAGCAGTGCAGGAAGACGGTGTTAGCCGCAAAGACGCGACGCTCGCTTTTATCTTCCTGGTCTCTTGCCACGCTGTTGTGGAAGATACGTTGATTTTCATTCCACTCGGCATTCCGATTTGGCCGTTATTGGCGATCCGCGTAGTGACTGCGCTTGTCTTGACCATATTCATTTCTTATTTATGGAGAAGGGCGGAACAAAACCAAAAAGGGGCGGTATCCACATGACTTATATAGTTGATGATTTTTGGAAACTCGCAAAGAGAGCAATCCGATGAGAAAGACGGAGCGCCATTTTGTAGACGGACCCAATTCGCTTTGGTATATATACAAGACCGTGCCGTTCTGGAAAGTCGCGAAGAATTTCCTTGTCATTCAGACGGCGCGCTATACGCCATTTTTGCCTTTGAAAAACTGGCTTTACAAGAAATTCCTCGGCATGGAAATCGGCGAATATACTTCTTTTGCATTGATGGTGATGCCGGATGTCATGTTTCCGGAAAAAATCAAAATCGGAAGAAATTCAGTGATCGGCTATAATACCACCATTCTGGCCCATGAATACCTGATTAAAGAATACCGTTTGGGGGAAGTAATAATAGGAGACGATGTGCTTATCGGAGCCAATAGTACGATTTTACCGGGCGTGGAAATCGGCGACGGTGCGATTGTTTCTGCCGCAACACTGGTCCATAAAGATGTGCCGGCCGGCGCTTTTGCCGGAGGCAACCCCATGCAGATCATTTATACAGCTGAACAGATGGCCCTGCGCCAACAACCGAAATCCTGATAGCCAGTGTGCTTTCAGGATTTTTTTCTAAATCCTTGACGGCTGAAAGAGAAATAAGATAAAATAGCACTACTTCATCTCTCTACCTCATTAGCGAACTAAAGCAATATATCCAAAAATAGGAAGTGATTAAATGGCAATCCAGATGTTTGAAAAACCGTTAGGCATGCGGGACGACTTCCCGTTTATTGCAAAGAAGAAATCAGCCTTGCGTTCCAAAGGCACGGCTATTATGGAACAAGCAGGCTACGATATGCTACAGACGCCGACCTTGGAATACTATGAAACAATCGGCAAAATCTCAGCCATTCCCGACAACGCGCTTTTCAAGCTGCTCGACAGCCAAGGCGAGACTTTGGTGCTGCGTCCGGAAATGACATCACCGATTGCCCGGGTGGCGGCTTCGAAATTATTGAAGGAAAAAATGCCGGTCCGGCTCGGCTATTATTCAAATGTGTTCCGCGCGCAAAAACGGGAAGGCGGTCGGCCAGCGGAATTTGAACAGATGGGCGTCGAGCTGATCGGCGATGATTCCCTTTACGCGGATGCAGAAGTCATTATTCTGGCCTCCACCATTCTAAAGGAATTGAATGTGGAATCTGGCCGGGTAGTTATCGGCAATACGCAATTATTGCATTTGATCTTACAGGATTTTGGACTGGACAGCGGCCAGATCGAGGCTGTGCGGGAAGCTCTCGTATCCAAAAATAACGTCGGTTTTGAAGAACTGGCGGATTACATGGATATGGATCCAATGAAAACTGGCGCATTCAAAAAATTGATGGCAACGTCTTCTTTGGAAGATTGGAAGCCGTATATCGATTCTGCAAACACCCAGCAAGCGGCTTTATACGAAGACATGCTGAAGCTGGAGAAGATCATCGCGCGCAACGGCTTATCAGAAGCCATCACATACGATTTGTCATTTATCAGCCATATGACGTATTACACGGGGTTGGTCTTTGAGTTCTACGGAGCCGGCAGCGGATTTCCGCTTGGCAACGGCGGCCGCTATGATGGTCTCATGCAGCAATTCGGCATGCAGGTCGGCGCAACAGGATTCGGTCTCCGGATCGACCGGCTATTGGAAGTAGCTGCAGGAGATGCCGACAAAGAAATGCACACGCTGATTTTATTCGACGAACAATCGGAAGAGCAAGCGCATCAGGAAGCCCAGGAGCTTCGCGCGATAGGGGCTCGGGCAACGCTGCAATATGCCCCGGCTGTACGAGATACCGAAAGTTTCAGTGCGCTATTCAGTGAAGTCAGAAATTTAGGAGGCGCTGTTAATGGATGAATTGACGATTGCCATGCCGAAAGGCCGCATATTCGAAGAAGCCTACGAATTGCTGCTTAAAGCGGGCTATGATTTGCCGAAAGAGATTGACGATTCGCGTAAGCTCATTGTAGAGGCGCCGAACGAACGCATCCGTTTTATCCTGGCGAAGCCGATGGACGTGCCCGTCTATGTCGAACACGGCGTAGCGGATGTTGGCATTGCTGGAAAAGACGTTTTGCTTGAGCTCGACCGCTCGGTGCATGAACTGCTCGATCTTGGCATCAGCCGCTGCTATATTGCGACAGCGGGCCTGCCGAATACGGAAATGAATGCAGTGACGCCGCGCATCGCGACAAAATATCCGAAAATTGCGTCCCGTTTTTACCGGGGCAAAGGCGAACAAGTGGAAATCATCGAATTGAACGGTTCCATTGAATTGGCCCCGATGATCGGCCTTGCAGACCGCATTGTTGACATCGTTTCAACCGGCAAAACCTTGAAGGAAAACGGTCTTGTCGAATATGAAGAAATCGTTGACATCACATCCCGTTTGATCGCCAATCCTGTAAGCTACCGATTGAAGCAAGAACGCATCCGCGAACTTGTCGGCAAGTTGAGAGAGCAGGTGCGCAAATGAAGAAAGAACAGCTGAAATCCGGCATTTCCATCAGGCGGACTCTCGCTGAAGCCAGTGTGGAGCAGCTGGCTGCAGTAAAAAGCATCATCGCGTCCGTACAGCAAGAAGGCGACGCGGCTTTATCCCGCTTCACTGAACAATGGGACGGCGTCAAAGTCGAAAACCTGCGCGTCAGCGCGGAAGAAATTGAAGAAGCGGTCAGCCGCTTCGAGCCGCAGCTGCTCGAAGACTTGACGGAGGCGGCGGACAATATCCGGATCTACCACGAATACCAGCGCCAACAAGGCTATAAACATACACACGACGATGGTTCTTATGTGGCGCAGCGTGTAGCGGCCATTCCATCCGCCGGGCTTTACGTTCCGGGCGGGACAGCCGCCTATCCATCTTCGGTATTGATGAATGTCATTCCGGCACAAGTCGCAGGCGTCAAACGCATCGTCTTGGTGTCGCCGCCGGGCAAAGACGGCAAGCTGTCAGACGGCGTGCTTGCCGCGGCGCACATCCTGGGAATCGATGAAATTTATAAAGTCGGAGGCGCCCAGGCGGTTGCCGCGCTAGCTTACGGGACCGAGTCGATCCGTCCGGTCGATAAGATCACGGGGCCAGGGAATGTATTCGTTGCCTTGGCGAAGCGCGAAGTGTTTGGCGATGTGGCAATCGATATGATTGCAGGACCGAGCGAAATCACCGTCATTGCGGACGACACAGCTTTCGCCGATGAAATCGCGGCGGATCTATTGTCCCAAGCAGAGCACGATCCGATGGCGACGGCGGTCCTTTTGACAACCAGTGAAGGATTAGCCGATGCCGTGTCAAAAGAAGTCGAGAAGCAGCTTCAAACTTTGCCGCGGCAAGCGATTGCGGCGAAGGCGATTGCAGAGCATGGCGTCATTTACATCGGTGAAACGATGGAACGCCTGATCGAAGCCGCCAATGAATTGGCGCCGGAGCATCTTGAAATCATGGCGGATGATGCGGAACGGATTGCGGAACAAATAGAAAACGCAGGCGCGATTTTCATCGGACGTTTTTCATCCGAGCCGATCGGCGATTATTTTGCCGGTGCCAACCATGTATTACCGACCAATAGCACAGCCCGTTTTTCGAGCGCGCTGTCGGTCTACGATTTTATGAAACGCACAAGCATCATCTATTATAGTGAGCAAGCGTGGCAAAAGAACGAAGCGAAAATTGCGCGGCTCGCCCGTCTTGAAGGATTGGAAGGCCACGCCCGGGCAGTTGAATCGCGTTCATGGAAAAAGGAGAATCGATGATGAGAAAAGCAGAAATCAACCGCAATACAAATGAAACGAAAATAGCTGTCACTTTTTCATTGGACGGGGAAGGCCAGGCAGATATCGCTACAGGCGTCCCGTTTATGGACCATATGCTGGACCTTTTCATCAAGCATGGCCAGTTTGACGGCAGCATCAAAGCTGACGGCGATACGCACATCGACGATCATCACACGACTGAAGATATCGGCATCGTACTGGGACAAGCTGTCAAAGAAGCGCTCGGCGATAAAAAAGGCATACGCCGCTATGGCAATGCATTTATCCCGATGGACGATGCATTGGCTCAAGTTGTCATCGATTGCTCGAACCGTCCACACCTCGAGATGAGAGGGGATATCCCGAACGCCAAAGTGGGAACGTTCGATACAGAGCTGGTGCGTGAATTTTTATGGAAATTCGCACTTGAATCGCGGATGAATGTCCATGTCATCATCCATTACGGGGAAAATACGCATCATATCATCGAAGCGGTATTTAAAGCATTGGCACGGGCGCTTGATGAAGCGACGAGCATCGATCCACGTGTGAAAGGCGTGCCATCGACAAAGGGGCTGTTGACATGATCATCGGCATCATTGATTACGGCATGGGCAATCTGTTCAGTGTCGAACAGGCATTGAAAAAACTCGATTGCACCGTCATATTGTCGGATGACCCTGCCATTCTGTTGGAAGCGGAGGCCATCATCCTGCCAGGCGTCGGGGCATTCCCGGACGCTATGGACTTGTTGGAGCAGAAAGAACTTTCGGGTTTCATCCGCTCACTGCCGGACAGAGAGATTCCGCTTCTTGGCATCTGCCTAGGCATGCAGCTCTTGTATGAAGACAGTTCGGAAGTGCGCCCAACGACAGGGCTCGGGCTTCTAAAAGGTGATATCCGCCGCTTCGACTTTGAAAAAGGCAGTCAGCGGATTCCGCATATGGGCTGGAACCGTCTAGAATTCTCGCGGCTGCCGTATTGGTTGGATGAGCTGCAAGTAGATACCCATGTCTATTTTGTGCATTCGTTTCTTGCGGTCGGCACAGATCCCGAAGAAGTGTTTGCTACTGCAAGCTACGGCGAAGTGGACGTACCGGGAGTGGTCGGCACAGGATTGATCACGGGCATGCAATTCCATCCCGAAAAATCCGGCGACTTTGGCCATCATTTATTAGAGCAATGGATTGCGAATGTCAGGAGGAACCCAGATGAGCAAGTTTCAGATCTATCCCGCGATTGATTTGCGCGGCGGCAATTGCGTGCGCCTATTTCAAGGAGATTACGCACAGGAAACGATTTATGGCGATTCGCCGGTTGATATGGCGAAAAAATTCGTCGACGCCGGAGCCGAGTGGATCCATATGGTCGATTTGGACGGCGCCAAAGACGGTGTGCGTATCAATGACCAAGTGGTGATCGAAGCGGCGAAGCTGCCGGTCAACGTACAAATCGGCGGCGGCATCCGGACCCGCGAAGACATTCAATATTATTTATCAAACGGCATCAGCCGTGTCATCATCGGCAGTTTGGCAATCCGCAACCCGGAACTGGTCGTGTCGTTTATCGAAGAATTCGGAGCGGACCGCATTGTCATCGGCATTGACGCCAAAGACGGCATGGCTGCAACCGAAGGCTGGATCGAAACATCCGGCCAGTCTGCGCAAGACGTCGCTAAGTTTTTTACGGAACATGGCGCTAAGCACTTCATCTATACCGACATAGCGACGGACGGCACATTGCAAGGGCCGAATATCGATGCCAATAAAGCACTTGTCGATTCAACTGCTGCCGGAGTCATCGTTTCCGGCGGCATCGGGACCCTAGAGGATATTAAGAACGTCAAAGCGGCCGCGACAGACAGCCCGATTTCCGGCGTCATCATCGGCAAAGCGCTTTACGAAAACCGCTTTACGCTCGAGGAGGCGCTGTCATGCTGACGAAACGCATCATTCCGTGTCTTGACGTCAAAGAAGGGCGCGTTGTCAAAGGCGTCAGCTTTGTATCGCTGCGCGACGCCGGAGATCCGGTTGAACTTGCGCGTTTCTATGACAAGCAAGGCGCTGATGAATTGGTGTTCCTTGATATTTCCGCTTCACACGAAGGCAAGGAGACGATGGTCGAAGTCGTTAAAACTGTGGCGACCGAATTATCGATTCCGTTTACAGTCGGCGGCGGCATCCGCACGCTTGAAGACATGAAGCGCATGCTGCGTGCTGGTGCGGATAAGGTATCGCTGAACACGGCGGCACTCGACCGCCCGGAACTGATCAAGGAAGGCGCAGATTATTTCGGCTCCCAGTGCATCGTCATCGCAATCGATGCGAAACGCAGCGGCGACCATTGGGACGTCTATACGCATGGCGGCCGCAACAAGACTGAGTGGAACGCTGTGGAATGGGCGAAGAAGAGCGTCGAAATGGGCGCCGGTGAAATCTTGCTGACGAGCATGGACAAAGACGGTTCAAAAGACGGCTTTGACATCGAGTTGACCAAAGCGGTGCGCGATGCGGTCGAAGTGCCGGTCATTGCGAGCGGCGGTGCAGGAAACCGGGAACATTTTTCCGAAGTGTTTAAACAAGCTGATGCCGATGCTGCATTGGCGGCATCGATTTTCCATTATAAAGAGACAAGCGTCGCAGAAGTGAAAGATTACCTGCGGAAAGAGGGAGTGAATGTCCGATGAACAATGTGAAATTTGACAGCCAGGGACTTGTTCCCGTCATCATACAGAATGCCGAAACGAAAGAAGTGCTAACGCTCGCCTACGCGAACGAAGAAGCACTGGAAAAAACGATCGAAACGAACGAAACATGGCTTTATTCAAGAAGCCGCAAAGAACTGTGGAATAAAGGCGCGACAAGCGGCAACACGCAGAAAGTGACGGCTGTGCGCCTTGACTGCGACGGTGATTCACTGATCTATGAAGTGATTCCGAACGGCCCTGCATGCCATACCGGTGCAGAAAGCTGTTTCTTCGAAACCTTGTCCGGCACGCCGAACGAGTCGAAATCGGATATGTTCGGTGCACTTGTCTCGATGATTGAAACACGCGAAAAGGAAATGCCGAAAGGTGCGTATACGACTTATTTATTCGAAGAAGGCGTCGATAAAATCTGCAAGAAAGTCGGCGAGGAAGCGGCCGAAGTCATCATTGCCGCGAAAAACCGCGATGCGAAAGAATTATCGATGGAAACAGCGGACCTCTTTTATCATGTTTTAGTCTTGCTGCAGGAACAGAAAGTCAGCCTGGATGCCGTCATTGATGTGCTGAAAGAGCGCCATGAGTCAAAAACAACAAGTAAATAATAGGGGAATATGCTATAATAACAGCACATTTGAGTAGAGGAGCGATTTCATCGTTCCTTTTACTTTTTCGGAGGCATATTTTGGAGAATAAAAAGAAAAAACA
>DATISS010000002.1:0-20429 GCA_035468565.1 Planococcus sp. (in: firmicutes) | reverse complement strand
TCCCGCGCCTTGAAGTGGAGCCGGAAGTGGCGGATATCCGCGATCAGATGCGCGGGGATGTAGCACCTGCAGAACCGGAGCAAGCAGCAGAAGAACTGCCGGAGCAAGAGCCGGAGATCAGCATCGATGACTTTATGAAAGTGGATCTTCGCGCAGCGACGGTAACCGCTTGTGAAGCGGTGCCGAAAACCTCGAAATTGCTGAAATTGCAACTCGATATGGGGTATGAACAGCGCCAAGTGGTGTCGGGCATCGCCGAACATTACAAACCAGACGAGCTGGTCGGGAAAAAAGTGGTCGTGGTCGCTAATTTGAAGCCGGTGAAATTGCGCGGCGAATTGTCACAGGGCATGATATTAGCGGGGGAAAAAGACGGCTTCTTGACCTTGGCAGCTGTGGATGAAAACCTTCCAAATGGCGCAAAAATAAAATAAACAATATATTGACCGCTCTTCTTTTTACTAGGAGAGCGGCTTTTTTATTTGGATTTTATTAGGCGGATATAAGTGAAATGATATATAAAAAACATGTTTTGTTATACAAATGTAATATTGTTGTGAAGAAAGACATGAGAAAAACAATTAAAATAAGGTTTAATGTGAGGAGAATGCTTGATGTTCGTTGATACCCATGTACATTTGAATGCAGACCAATATGATGAAGACTTGAAAGAAGTCATCGACAGAGCCTTAGAAAGTAATGTTACAAAAATGATTGTGATTGGGTTTGATCGCAAGACGATTAAACGCGCAATAGCACTTGCTGAGCAATACGATTTTATATATGCAGTTGTCGGCTGGCATCCGGTTGACGCAATCGATTGCACCGAAGAAGATTTACGCTGGATCGAAGAGCTGGCAGCACACGACAAGGTTGTCGGAATCGGAGAGACTGGCCTGGATTACCACTGGGACAAATCACCGAGAGACATACAGCAAGAAGTGTTCCGGAAGCAGATTCGCCTCGCGAAAAAAGTGAATTTGCCGATTATCATACATAATCGAGAAGCTACGGAAGATGTACTCCGGATATTGAAAGAAGAAGGTGCCGAGGAAGTCGGCGGCGTTATGCATTGTTTCGGCGGCAGCGTTGAAACTGCGCGCGAAAGCATTGCGATGAACTTTATGATCTCGCTCGGAGGACCGGTAACGTTCAAGAACGCTAAAAAGCCGAAAGAAGTGGCAGAAGCGATTTCATTGGACCATCTCCTTATTGAAACAGATGCACCTTATCTGGCTCCGCACCCGTATCGCGGAAAACGCAACGAACCGTCCTATGTCCCGCTTGTTGCGGAAGAAATCGCTCGGCTGAAAGGCATTTCAATTGAAGAAGTGGCAGCCGCTACGACAAAAAATGCCGAACAATTTTTCAAACTGGCGTAAACATCAGCCTAGCGGTTCAGAATCGTTTGGATTGCTGCTGTGAACTCAGATCTATACAAATCACTCAAATGAAAGAGGAGGAGTTATTTTTGACGGAGTTATCAACTAATGGGAAGTCTGTAAATGCGTTGAAAGGTAAATCAATCATTGTCGCTATCGCCACTGTTTTAATGTTTGCAGCTGTTTTGACGTTCGCGATTTATGAGGGAACTAAAAACACAGTGGCCATCACGGCTAATGGTGAAACGACAGAAGTGAAGACCCACGCAGAAACAGTAGGGGCTTTCCTGAAAGAGCAGGAAATCAAAGTTTCCGAACATGATTATTTAAGCCATACTGCCGATACGGCAATTGAGAAAGATATCGCACTTGAATTCGAGCAGGCGAAAGAATACACAGTGAATGTCGATGGAAAAAAAGCCGCGGCGTGGACAACAAACAATACCGTGAGAGAAATTCTTGAAAAAGCGGCTATTAAAATTACCAAACACGACAAAGTTTCACCTGGATTAGATGAAGAAATAGATGCGGATACAGCTGTTTCTGTAGAAAAAGCCTACGAGGTTACAGTCCTTGATGGTTTGGAAGAGAAAAAAGTATGGTCCACTTCGACTACGGTCGCTGACTTTTTAAAGCAAAACAAGGTTTCTTTAAGCGAACTTGATCGTGTTGAGAATGGATTGGATGAAATGGTCCTTCCGAATTCAGAAGTTAAAGTTGTTCGTGTAGAAAAAGTCACCGATGTAGTTGAAGATTCTGTGAAATTTGCTGTTGAAACGAAGAAAGATTCTTCTATTCTCAAAGGCAAAGAAAAAGTCGTCCAACAAGGCCAAAACGGCGTCGTTTCCAAAACTTATGAAGTTATCAAAGAAAACGGCAAAGAAGTAAAACGTGAGCTCAAGGATAAAAAAATAGTAAAAGAACCGAAAAAACAGCTGACGGCTGTCGGCACAAAAGTCATCGTTGCAAGCGTATCTCGTGGAGCAAGCACGAAAGCCGAAGCACCAGCAGCAGCGCCAAAAACGACAGCACCGAAAGCAGCAGCGCCGAAAACAGCGGCACCAAAAGCCGCAGCACCGAAAACAGCAGCAGTGGCCGCTTCAGCACCTGCTGAGCCGGCTGGCAGAACTTTGATCGTGTCTGCAACAGCTTATACAGCCAGCTGTACAGGATGCTCAGGCATCACGGCTACAGGCATCAATTTGAAAACAAACCCTGGGTTGAAAGTCATCGCTGTAGACCCGAACGTCATTCCGCTAGGTTCTAAAGTTTATGTGGAAGGCTACGGCTATGCTGTCGCTGGAGACACGGGCGGCGCAATCAAAGGCAATAAAATCGATTTGTTCATGGCGAAGCAATCTTCTGCAATCGCCTTCGGACGCCAACAAGTCAAAGTAACAGTTTTAAATTAATTCAAAAACACAAATGGCTTTCCCGGGGGGCTCCCCGGGAAAGCCTTTTACATGTTTAGCGGCACAGGTGTAAAATAGAAGGAAACTTCAACGGAAAACTTCTCGCCGTTAGATTGGCCAGAGATGAAAATGATGCTTGAAATGAGGAAGATACATGAAAATCAAAGAAATAATCGTGGTGGAAGGTAAAGATGATACAGTTGCTGTCAAAAGGGCGGTACATGCCGACACCATTGAGACGAACGGTTCGGCCATTTCGAAATCGACGCTCGAGCAAATCGCGCATGCCCAGAAAAAACGGGGAGTCATCGTTTTTACCGATCCGGATTATCCGGGCCGGCGGATCCGTGCTATTATTGAAGCACATGTGCCGACCGTCAAGCATGCCTTTTTAGCGAAAGAAAAGACCATTGCAAAAAATGGTAAAGGCCTCGGCATTGAACATGCAGCGGACGAAGACATCCGCGAAGCGCTGTCAGCGGTCTACACAACGATCCAAAATGGCGAAGCACCTGAAATCACCATGGAAGATTTGATTGAAGCGGCGCTGGTTGCGCATCCGCGTGCTAAAATGCGGAGAACACGGCTTGGGGAAATGTTGCAAATCGGCTATACCAATGGCAAGCAGCTGCAGAAAAGGCTCCACATGTTCGGCATTACGAAACAGCAATTCATCGAAGCGGTAATCGCTTTAAACCAGGAGGAACATGAATGACTAAAGATATAGCAACACCGATCCGCACCCAGCAAATAATGGCCCAGCATGGCTTGACTGTCAAAAAGAGCCTGGGGCAGAATTTTTTGATCGATCCGAATACACTGCGCAATATTGTCGGCAAAGCGGAGCTGACGAAAGAATCGGCTGCCATTGAAATCGGCCCGGGCATCGGCGCGCTGACGGAACATTTGGCGCGTGCCGCGGGGAAAGTACTGGCGTTTGAAATTGACCAACGGCTCTTGCCGGTGCTGGAAGATACGCTGTCGCCTTACGATAACATCTCCATCATCCATTCCGACATCCTTAAAGCCGATGTTGAGGCGGCCATAGAGAAAGAGCTAGCAGGCTATAAAGACATCGTGGTGGTGGCTAATCTGCCGTATTACGTGACGACGCCGATCATCATGAAATTATTGCTGGAGAAGTTGCCGATCCGTGGATTGGTGGTCATGCTGCAAAAAGAAGTAGCTGAACGCATAACAGCGAAGCCAGGAACAAAAGCATATGGTTCGCTGTCGATTGCCATTCAATATTATACCGATGCGGAAATGGTACTGACTGTGCCGAAGACGGTTTTCATGCCGCAGCCGAACGTAGATTCTGCGGTCATCCGCATGACGAAGCTTCCAGAGCCCCGCGTAAAAGTCATCGATGAGGATTTCTTTTTCAAGGTTACACGAGGGTCGTTCGTCCAGCGCCGAAAGACCATTTTAAACAACCTTCAAAGCGTCATGCCAAATGGCAAGGAAAAGAAGGAGCTGGTTTTAAAAGCACTGGAGGAAGCTGGAATCGAGCCTTCGCGGCGAGGAGAAACCTTGTCGATAAAGGAATTCGGGCTGTTAGCCGATAAATTGTATCCTTATTTCGCACAATAAGGGAGAATCTGTTACAAAAATGGCACATATAGGCCGTTTTTTGAGATATTTCGGATAAAAAAATATTGACATTAACAGTAGAACGCTGATAAAATTAGAAATTTGCTTGACTAAAAGGTCGAATTCTGTTAAAGTTTGTATATAGTGAGGTGTAGACAAATGCCCAAAACTTTGGCGGATATTAAAAAGTCGTTGGACCTGCATTTAGGGAAACGATTGCTTTTGAAAGCAAACGGAGGACGCAAGAAAACGGTCGAACGCGCCGGAATTCTGCGCGAAACGTACCACTCCGTATTCGTAATTGAGCTTGATCAAGAAGAGCATGCATTTGAACGCGTATCTTACAGCTACGCAGACATCTTAACAGAAGCAGTAGAAATTACTGTGTATGAAGGAACAGAAGACGCACTCGTTGTTAAATAATGAACTATATCCATAATTTTCGTTGAAAAACTCACCGCCTGTTGTGCTCAACAGGCGGTGAGTTTTTTTGTTTATTTGCCCCAGCTCTCCCCAAGCGTGCCGCGTGTGTTAAAATAGTTTTCATTAGACTATAAAAGGAGGCAGTGGGATGCTCTACGTAAAGGCACCTGCCAAAATAAACTTAACGCTGGATGTTTTATACAAACGGCCCGACAATTACCATGAAATCGAAATGATCATGACCACAGTCGACTTGGCTGACCGAATCGGGTTGAAAGCGACAGAAAGCGGCATACATATTGAATCAGCCGACCGTTTCGTTCCGAACGACTCGCGTAATTTAGCGTATCAGGCTGCGCAATTGCTGAAGGATACATTCAATATAAAGTCGGGTGTCATCATTTCGCTCGATAAACAGATTCCGGTAGCTGCCGGGCTTGCGGGCGGCAGCAGTGACGCTGCGGCAACATTGAAAGGCCTCAACCAACTTTGGCAGCTGAACTTGTCGTTGGATGAACTGGCGGAGTTGGGCGCTAAAATCGGTTCAGATGTGTCCTTCTGCGTTTACGGCGGCACTGCGCTGGCGAAAGGCCGCGGCGAAATCATCGAACACCTTCCCGCTCCTCCGCATTGCTGGGTCGTCTTGGCAAAACCCACAATCGGCGTCTCCACTGCGGATGTTTACGGCGCATTCAACCCCGCCAAAGCAGAGCACCCAAACACGGGCAAAATGATCGAAGCGCTGGAACAAGGCGATTATCAAGCGATGTGCGACCATTTGGGCAATTCCCTTGAAAGCGTGACGCTTGAGATGCATCCGGAAGTGGCGCAAATCAAAGAACAGATGAAAAAATTCGGCGCAGACGCTGTATTGATGAGCGGCAGCGGCCCGACCGTCTTCGGTCTGGTCCAGCAGGAAGCGCGCATTCCACGCATCTATAACGGGCTGCGCGGCTTCTGCGGCGAAGTCTATGTGGTGCGCCTAATCGGTGAACGGGAGACACTTGCCTAAAGACGTACATTTATGGTAAGTTTTCTATAAATTATTCGTGTTTAGGAGAGTGCAAAATGAAGTGGAAGCGCAGTGAACGGTTAGTTGATATGACACATTACCTTTTGGACCATCCGCACAAGCTCATCTCGCTGACTTATTTTTCAGACCTCTACGATTCCGCTAAATCCTCGATCAGCGAGGATCTGGGAATTATCAAAGAGACGTTTGAAGAACGGGGGATTGGCTTGTTGATGACAGTGCCGGGAGCGGCAGGAGGCGTTAAATACGTACCAAAGCTCCATGCAGACGAAATCAAAGGCATTATGGCCGAATTGATAGAAGAACTGGGCCATTCCGATCGGCTGCTGCCAGGCGGCTATCTTTATATGACAGACGTTCTGGGCAATCCGGGCATCATGAACCGGGTGGGCAAAGTTTTCGCTTCGGCATTTGCTGAAGAAAAAATCGATGTCATCATGACGGTTGCTACGAAAGGCATCCCGATTGCGCATGCGATTGCCCGCCACTTGAACGTGCCAGTCGTCATCGTCCGCAGGGACAGCAAGGTGACAGAAGGCTCGACCGTCAGCATCAACTACGTTTCCGGCTCTTCCCGCCGCATCCAGACCATGGTGCTGTCCAAACGCAGCATGAAAAGCGGCCAGCGTGTGCTGATCACCGATGACTTCATGAAAGTCGGCGGAACGATGAACGGCATGAAAAACCTGCTGGAAGAATTCGATTGCACACTGGCTGGCGTAGCGGTGCTCGTCGAAGCGCAGCACTCGGATGAACAGCTTGTAGAGAAATACCTATCGCTGGTCAAATTGCACGAAGTCAGCGAAAAAGAACGGACCATCGCATTGGAAGAAGGAAACTATTTTACTAATGGAGGTTTTTAATATGAAATTTGTAGCAACGGATAAAGCGGCAGCTGCCATTGGACCTTATTCGCAAGGGGTTATTGCGGGAAATATGTTTTACAGCTCTGGCCAGATTCCATTGACGCCAGAGGGCAGCATGGTCGAAGGCGCAATCGGCGAACAGGCGCATCAAGTCTTTGCCAATTTGCAGGCGGTTTTGGCCGAAGCTGGTTCGTCGCTCGGGCAAGTGGTCAAAACCACCGTCTTCATCAAAGACATGAACGATTTTGCTGAATTGAACGAAGTGTATGCTTCTTATTTCGGCAGCCACAAGCCGGCGCGCTCAACTGTAGAAGTGGCGCGCTTGCCAAAAGACGCTAAAGTTGAAATCGAAGTTATCGCATTGATTGCGAAGTAACTTCTTTTCCGAACTGGATAACCGCAACAAATGAACTGCTATACAGAAGGCCGCTGGGGAAAAATCCCGGCGGCCTTTCCCTATTAATTAAGTTTTCTAATAAATTATGTAATTTTTAAAGGAGTTTAGTCCTTAAAAGCGAATTACATAATTAGCAATAAAAAGCATCTTAGAAGAAAGGTGGTGAGAAAATGGAAGTAACTGATGTCAGGCTACGCCGGGTCCAAACCGACGGCCGCATGCGCGCAATCGCTTCCATCACGCTGGACAACGAGTTCGTCGTGCATGATATCCGGGTGATTGACGGCAACGAAGGGCTTTTTGTCGCAATGCCGAGCAAACGCACACCGGACGGAGAATTCCGGGACATTGCGCATCCGATCAATTCGGGTACCCGCAATAAATTGCAGGAAGCGATTTTGGCTGCATACGAACAAAGTGAAAATGAGCCGGTTTTTGAAGAAGCTGGCGTATAAATGTGAGACCTCAGGAGCCTTCTGTCATTAGAATAGGCTCTTTTTTTATTGGGCAGCTTTTTGTCATTGGATTGTCATGCTCTGAAACCTTGAAAAATCAAGGTTTTTCCGCTATAGTCAAGAAGGAAATAGTGACAAGATCTACTATAGAGAGAAAATAGATAATACATTTTAAGTTAGGAGGATTACCCAGATGACCAATACATATGCAGTGATTTTAGCGGCGGGGCAAGGGACGCGCATGAAATCGAAGCTTTATAAAGTGCTTCATCCTGTTTGCGGCATGCCGATGGTGGAACATGTAGCGAATAACGTCAGCCGCTTGGGCGTAGAAAAAATCGTGACGATCGTCGGCCACGGCGCTGAAAAAGTGCAGGAACAGCTTGGCGCGAAAAGCGAATACGCGCTTCAGGAGGAACAGCTTGGTACGGCCCATGCCGTGCAGCAGGCCGCTTCAATGATTGAAGGGCTGCCAGGGACGACATTGGTTGTTTGTGGGGACACACCGCTGATCCGCACGGAAACGATGGAATCTTTGCTTGCGCACCACGAGGAACAACGGGCAAAAGCGACGATTTTGACAGCGATTGCAGACAATCCGTCAGGCTATGGCCGCATCATCCGGGGCGAAGCGGGCGAAGTCGCGAAAATCGTGGAGCAGAAAGATGCTTCTGCTGAAGAACAGCAGGTAAAAGAGATCAATACGGGGACTTATTGCTTCGATAACAAAGCGCTTTTTGAAGCGTTGAAATTGGTATCGAATGATAACTCCCAAGGCGAATTCTATTTGCCGGACGTCATTGAAATCCTTCAAAAACAAGGTGAAGTGGTCGCTGCCTACGCAACAGACAGCTTTGCTGAAACACTCGGCGTCAACGACCGCGTCGCATTGAGCGAAGCGGAGCGCTTTATGCGCGCGCGCATCAACGAAAAGCATATGAGAAACGGCGTATCAATCATCGATCCTGCAACAGCCTATATCGGCGCTGAAGTGGAAATCGGGCGCGACAGTGTGCTCCAGCCGAACGTCATCCTTGAAGGCCGCACAGTTATCGGCGAAGACTGCTTTATTTCTTCTGGCACGACGATTTCTAACAGTACAGTCGGCGACCGTACAAGCATCCGTTCATCGCACGTCTACGACAGCTCGATCGGACAAGACGCGGCAGTCGGGCCATTTGCCCATCTGCGCCCGGAATCCGAACTTGGCAACGATGTAAAAATCGGCAATTTCGTCGAAGTGAAGAAAGCCACACTCGGCAATAATAGCAAAATCTCCCATTTGAGCTATATCGGAGACGCGAAAGTCGGAACCAACGTCAATATCGGCTGCGGCACCATTACAGTCAATTACGATGGCAAAAATAAATTCCTTACTACTATTGAAGATGACTCGTTTATCGGCTGCAACTCGAACTTGATTGCGCCAGTGACGGTAGGCAAAGGCTCTTATGTCGCAGCAGGGTCTACGATTTCCAAAGATGTGCCAAGTGAAGCGCTTGCCATCGCCCGTGCCCGCCAGGAAAACAAAGAAGGCTATGTAAACAAACTGCACCTTAAAAAATAGGAGGCTACACACAAAATGAGTTATCAAATTGATCCAGCAACAACAAAAATGAAAATTTTTGCTTTGAATTCCAACCAGGAACTAGCAGAGGAAATTGCGAAAGAAGTCGGATTGCCGCTTGGAAAAAGCTCGGTAACCCATTTCAGCGATGGCGAAATCCAGATCAATATCGAAGAAAGCATCCGCGGCTATGACGTCTTCATCGTCCAATCGACTTCACAGCCGGTAAATGAAAACTTGATGGAGCTTTTGATCATGATTGATGCGGTCAAACGCGCTTCTGCGCGGACTGTGAACGTAGTGATGCCTTATTACGGCTATGCCCGCCAAGACCGTAAAGCGCGTTCACGCGAGCCGATCACCGCTAAACTCGTAGCAAACCTGTTGGAAACTGCAGGCGCTACACGCGTCATCGCACTGGATCTTCATGCACCGCAAATTCAAGGGTTCTTTGATATCTTGATCGACCATTTAGTGGCCGTTCCTCTTATTTCGGATTATTTCCTGAAAGAAAGCGGCATCGACCTTGCCAACGTCATTGTCGTATCGCCGGATCATGGCGGAGTGACGCGCGCGCGCAAGATGGCAGACCGCCTAAAAGCGCCGATTGCCATCATCGACAAACGCCGTCCGCGCCCGAATGTGGCTGAAGTCATGAACATCGTCGGAAATGTTGAAGGCAAGACGGCGATCATCATCGACGACATTATCGATACAGCGGGAACGATTTCCATCGCAGCCAGCGCTTTGATCGAAAGCGGCGCGAAAGAAGTTTACGCTTGCTGTACACATCCGGTCCTTTCCGGCCCGGCAGTCCAGCGCATCAACGATTCTGTCATCAAGGAATTGATCGTGACGAACTCGATTGCGCTTCCTGAAGAAAAGCATTCGCCGAAAATCAAGCAGCTATCCGTTGCAAAACTATTGGCAGAGACGATTGTCCGCGTACACGAGCAGAAATCTGTCAGCACGCTCTTCGATTGATGGCTGGGCGGTACCCAGACCTTTCCGAGGTTTGATTTTGCCTCGGGAAGGGTATTTCCCTAATATGGCTAAGATGGTATACTGAACACGAACAATATAACTGGAGGATGAGAATATATGGGTACAAAATTATCAGCACAACAAAGAGAAAGCAAAACACCAAATTCAAAATTAACGGAACTTCGCGGAAAAGGCGATGTGCCGGGCGTAGTATACGGTTACCAGACTGAAACACTTTCAGTTTCTGTATCTGAAGCTGATTTGATCAAAACATTGCGCGAATCAGGGCGTAACGGCGTTATCAATTTGGAATTGGACGGAAAAACTTTGAATGTCGTATTAAGCGATTTCCAACGCGACGCTTTGAAAGGCAGCTTCAAGCACGTTGACTTTTTAGCGGTCAACATGAAAGAAGAGCTTGAAGTAGCTGTTGCCGTTCACACGACTGGCGAATCAGCTGGCGAAAAAGAAGGCGGCGTTGTCAATCAGCCAAACCGTGAAGTCAATGTGAAAGTGAAGCCATCGGATATTCCAGATTCACTTGATGTCGATATCTCGGCACTTGAAATCGGAGATCACTTATCTGTAGGCGATATCCGCGATACAGTATCTTATGAAATTTTAGATGAAGACGACTTCCTATTGGTTTCTGTTACAGCACCGACTGTAGAAGAAGAGCCTGAAGAAACAGAAGAAGGCGCTGAAGGCGAAGCTGGAACTGAAGCAGCTGAAGGCGAAACTTCGGACGAATCCAAAGAAGCGTAAGCGCATCTGCATCAATGAAAACAAGGGGCTGTCATCTGACAGTCCCTTGTTTTCTGCTTTAAAGGGTCTTTATGGTAAAATGGTAGACAGCGAAAAAGCAAAGGAAGATTGATGATGAAATTAATTATCGGCTTAGGCAATCCTGGCAAGGCATATGAACAGACGCGCCATAACATCGGGTTTAAAGTGATCGATTACTTGGCGATGAAATGGAACGCTCCGCTGACGCAGTCGAAATTCAAGGGCATGTATTCCGTCATTCACCGTCCTGAAGGCAAAGTGATGCTTTTGAAGCCGCTGACGTTCATGAACCTGTCCGGCGAAAGTGTCGGGGCCTTGATGGATTATTATAATATTGATATAGAGGACATTGTCGTCATTTACGACGACCTGGATTTGCCGACGGGGCAATTGCGGCTACGCCAAAAAGGCAGCGCCGGCGGCCATAACGGCATCAAGTCGTTGATCCAGCATCTCGGATCGCAGCAATTCAACCGGATGCGCATCGGCATCAGCCGTCCACCAACCGGCATGAAAGTGCCCGATTACGTGTTGTCGCGTTTTTCCGACGCCGAAATCCCCGAGATGGTGCAGGCCGTGGGAAAAAGTGCGGAAGCTTGTGAATTGTGGCTGTCCAAACCTTACTTAGAAGTCATGAACCAGTTTAACGGCTCATAAAATCGCTTTGGCGCAAAATGCGTACAGAGCTTTTTGTTGTTTGCCGATCAAATGCATGTTGAAAGGAGGAATCTTTATGGATCCGATATTGCAGGTGTTTTCAGAGGATTCTCATACACAGAAATTTATCGCGGATTTGCAGAATGGCCAAGACCATCAGCTTATTTCCGGACTTTCCGGCAGTGCGCGGCCGGTATTTTACCAGACCATCTGGGCGAAGACGCAAGCACCGCTGTTGATCGTCACACCAAACTTGCTGCACGCGCAGCGCGTCTACGACGATTTGACGAAATTGATGGGCGACGACATGGTGCATCTTTATCCGGCTGATGAACTGATCGCGGCGGATGTATCGTTTTCAGGACCGGAATTGCGCGCCCACCGTATTGATACGCTTAACCATATGGCGAGCACCGGCAAAGGTATTTACATTACACCGGTGGCGGGCATGCGCAAATTGATGCCGTCCCATGCACAGTGGGCGGATTCCACATTGCGCGTCAACGAAGGAGAAGAGCTTGATACCGAACAATGGCTGCTCAAGCTAGTGGCGATGGGCTACTCGCGCACGCCGATGGTGACGACTCCTGGAGAGTTTGCGCTGCGCGGCGGAATCCTCGATATCTACCCGTTGAACTTCGAACACCCTGTACGCATTGAATTGTTCGACACGGAAGTCGATTCGATCCGCTTGTTCTCAGCGGAAGACCAGCGTTCGTTGGAAAAAATCAAGTCGCTGTGCATCCTGCCGGCGGCTGAACTGGTCTTGTCGAAGCCGCAGCGTTTGCAGCTTGCTGACAAGATTGAAGGGCAGCTCGCCAAATCGCTGAAAAGCATCAAAGCGGAAGATACAAAAGAAGCATTGTTGCTGCATATCCAGCATGACATCGCAATGCTGCGGGAAGGCAATGTGCCGGACCAGGTGGCGAAATACGCGGCGCTTGTGGAAACGCAATCGGCCTTTTTGGCGGATTATTTCCCGGCTGACGGCTTTATCTTCTTTGATGAGCTCGGGCGCATCCAGGAAATGACCGAAACGCTGGAGCGCGAAGAAGGCGACTGGATCGTGTCGCTGCTGGAAGAAGGCAAATTCCTGCATGACCTGCGGTTGTCCTACACGTTCCGGGAAGTGCTTCAAAAAACCAAACAGAAAGTGGCGTTCCTGTCGTTGTTCGTCCGGACATTCCCATCCGTTCAGATCAAACAGTCGATCGTCTTTTCATGCAAACCGATGCAGTCGTTCCATGGCCAGATGAATTTATTGAAAGCGGAAATAGAACGGTGGCAGCTCGCGAAATTCCAGACCTTCATCATTGCGGAAGGCAGTGAACGCTTGCAGAAAGTGCGTTCGGTACTCGAAGATTACGGCATGGAAGCGGAAATCTTCAATCCGCAGACGGAAATGCAGAGCGGCCATATCTATTTGGTCGACGGTGATTTGTCGGCCGGCTTTGAAATGCCGCTGCAGCGGATTGCGGTCATTACAGACGCGGAGATGTTCAAGCAGCAGGCGAAGAAAAAGAGCCGGCCGCAAAAGCTGACGAATGCTGAGCGCATCAAAAGCTATTCGGAAATCAAACCCGGAGACTATATTGTCCATGTCCACCACGGCATCGGTCGCTATGTCGGCATCGAAACCCTTGAAATCGGCGGCATCCACAAGGATTATTTGCACATCATTTACAAAGCCGATGATAAATTATTCGTTCCGGTCGATCAGATCGACTTGATCCAGAAATACATTGCTTCGGAGGAAAAAGAGCCAAAGCTCCATACGATGGGCGGAGCTGAATGGCAGAAGACGCGCCGGAAAGTATCGGCTGCCGTCCAGGACATTGCGGACGACCTCATCAAATTATACGCGGAACGCGAAGCCCAGAAAGGCCACGCGTTTGCTGAAGAACAGGACATGCAGCGCCAATTCGAGGCGGAATTCCCGTATGAGGAAACCGTCGACCAACAGCGCTCGATCAATGAAGTGAAGCGCGACATGGAAAACGAACGGCCGATGGACCGCCTCGTCTGCGGCGACGTCGGTTATGGCAAGACCGAAGTGGCAATCCGCGCAGCGTTCAAAGCCGTGCTTGACGGCAAGCAAGTGGCCTTCCTGGTACCGACGACGATTCTTGCGCAGCAGCATTTTGAAACGATGACTGAACGCTTCAAGGATTATCCGATCACCGTGGGACTTATGAGCCGCTTCCGTTCGAAAAAGCAGCAGGCAGAAACGTCTAAGGGCTTGAAAAACGGCACTGTCGATGTCGTCGTCGGCACGCACCGGATCTTATCGAAAGACATTGCCTACAAAGACTTAGGGCTCTTAATTGTCGACGAAGAGCAGCGCTTCGGCGTGACCCATAAAGAAAAAATCAAACAAATGAAAACCAACGTCGACGTGTTGACGCTGACGGCTACGCCGATTCCGCGCACGCTGCATATGTCGATGATCGGCGTCCGCGATTTGTCGGTCATTGAAACGCCGCCGGCAAACCGCTTTCCTGTTCAGAGCTATGTCATGGAGCATAACGGCGCATTGGTGCGCGAAGCCATTGAACGCGAAATGGCGCGCGGCGGCCAAGCATTCTATTTGTACAACCGCGTCGACGATATGACCCGCAAAGTGGAGGAAATCCAGGCGCTGGTGCCGGAAGCACGGGTGGGCTATGCGCACGGGCAAATGTCGGAATCGGAACTGGAATCGACGATTCTTAGCTTCCTGGACGGCGAATACGACGTCTTGGTGACGACAACGATCATCGAGACGGGCATCGACATTCCGAACGTCAACACGCTCATCGTCTACAACGCCGACCGTATGGGCTTGTCGCAATTGTATCAATTGCGCGGCCGCGTCGGCCGTTCGAACCGTGTCGCGTATGCGTATTTCATGTACCAGCGCGATAAAGTGCTGACGGACGTCGCTGAAAAAAGGCTGATGGCAATCAAGGAGTTTACAGAACTGGGTTCCGGCTTTAAAATCGCCATGCGCGATTTGTCGATCCGCGGAGCAGGCAACTTGCTCGGTTCGCAGCAGCATGGCTTTATCGATTCTGTCGGATTTGATCTTTATTCGCAAATGCTTGAACAGGCGATTGAAGAGCGCCGCACGGGCAATAAGAAGGAAGTTGTGCCGGAAATCGAGATTTCACTCGATGTCGATGCCTATATTCCCGACAGCTATATCGGCGACGGCTATCAGAAAATCCAGATGTACAAGCGCGTCAAAGGCATCACCGATGTCGAGGAAGTCGAGGAGCTGCAGGATGAGCTCATCGACCGCTTCGGCGACATGCCGATTGAAACGGACCGCCTGCTGCGCATCGCCCGCATGAAAGTATGGGCGCGTCTGGTAGGAGTCGAATCGATCAAGCGCACCGGCACAATCACGACGGTCAAACTGACCGAAACCGGCACGACTTCGGTCAACGGCGGCAAGTTGGTGGAACAATCCGCCGCATTCGGCCGCGCGGTCGGCTTTAAAATGGTCGGCCAGCAATTGGCCATGTCGATTGATGACGCGAAGACCGGAAAAGTGCATCCGTTCGATGTTCTTGAAGGCATGATCAAGCTGCTTCCGGAATCATTGAAGGAAGAAAAACCGGTCGGTTAATTCGGATGAATTTTAAAACGAGGGAATGGGTGGAGCCCGTTGAACAATGAAGGAACGATGAAAACATTCATGAAAGGCGCTGTGCTGCTGACGCTTGCGGGCTTCATCGTCAAGTTGCTCAGTGCGGTCTACCGGGTGCCGTTCCAGAACATGGTCGGCGATCAAGGCTTTTACATTTATCAGCAAGTGTATCCGTTCATCGGAATTTTCGCGGCTTGGACATCGTATGGCTTTGCTGTTGCGGTGTCGAAAGTGCTCGCCGATGCGCCTGACGCCGACCAGGGCGGGATTTTGCGCATCGCCTTCAGCTTTATCGCAGCCGTTTCAATCCTGGTGTTCGTAGGGCTGTATTTCGGCGCTGGCCGCTTGGCGGGCTGGATGGGCGATCCCTTGCTTGCGCCGCTTCTGGAAGCCGGTGCCTTCGCCGTGCTGCTGATGCCTGTGCTCGCCGTGCTGAAGGGGCTCTTCCAGTCGTGCAACGACATGGCGCCAGTCGCCTATGCGCAAGTGGCGGAACAGGCGGCCCGTGTGGCAGTGATCCTGATCGGCACATGGATTGTGGTCTCAAGCGGCTTTTCGCTTTATGCGGCCGGGCAGACAGCAATGTTTGGAGCAGCAGCCGGCGGCATAGCCGGCGCTTTCCTGCTGGCCGCCTTTTTCAGAAAAAGGCTCATTCCTTTCCCGCAGGCATCCGCTTTGAAAAAATGGCCGATCATCAAAGCTTTATTGGCCGTATCGCTCAGTGTCAGTATGAGTTCGCTGATTTTATTGTTTTTCCAGCTGGCGGATTCGTTTACGGTATTCCGTTTATTGACGGAAAATGGTATGGGGCGCATGGCGGCGATGGAACAAAAAGGCGTTTACGACCGCGGCCAGCCGCTCGTCCAATTCGGCTTGCTGATTGCGTCGTCGCTGGCGCTGGCAATCGTCCCACTCGTCGCCCATATGGCGAAAAAGCAAGGCGGCCGTTCGGCGGAAGTCTACGCCCAGCTCGCGTTCCGCATTTCGTTCCTGTTTGCGGTGGCATCAGCGGCAGGCTTGGCGTTTGTCATGCCTTATGTCAATGAAATGCTGTTCCAGACGCGCGACGGCTCGGCGGCATTGATTGTTTTCAGCTGGCAAATCGTCTGGATGTCGCTCATCCTTGTCATGACCGCCATGCTGCACGGCCTCGGCAAAGTGAAAGTGCCGGCCCTGCTATTGGCAGGCGGCCTCGTGGTGAAAGTAATCGGCAACGCGCTGTTGGTGCCGTTATGGGGAGTGGCCGGTGCAGCGCTGGCCGGCAATATCGGTTTAGGGCTTATTGTTGCAGGCCTTTTCTGGTATTTTAAGCGGGTCTGGCCGATCCGTTTTGCGCCGCGCCGCTATTACAGCTGGATTTTCCTGGCTTCGTCGGCGATGGGAGCGATTGTTTTCGGGTGGGCTTTATTTGCGGACATGGTCCTCTTTGACGCTTTTTCCAGCCGCATGCAGGCGCTTTTCACGGCATTGACGGCAGTGGCTCTCGGTGCAGCGGTATTCATGGCGCTGATCGCGAAAAGCCGCATCATCACGGAAAAGCAATGGTACATCATGCCATTCGGCCGGAAAATAGCGGGCCTCCAGTTACTGATCAGAAAACAGAAAAGGTGATGACAAATGAACACCATACAAGTAATCGGCCTCGGCGCTGGAGATTTGGACCAGCTGCCGTTCGGCGTTTATAAAAAATTGAAGCAGGCAACAAAATTATATGTACGGACTGCAGATCACCCTGTTTTAGGGGAGTTGGCGCAAGAAGGCGTCAGCTGGACATCGTTTGATGAGGTCTACGAAAAGCACGATGCTTTTGAGCCGGTGTATCAGGAAATTGCCGATACGCTCATCGAACTTGCGCAGCAAGAATCGGTCATGTACGCAGTCCCGGGCCATCCGCTCGTTGCAGAGCAGACAGTGCAGCATTTGATCGCCGCGGAAAAGGAAGGGCGCTGCCGCTTGTCGATCGAAGGCGGGCAAAGTTTCCTCGACGCCATATTCGGCGCATTGCGCATCGACCCGATCGAAGGCTTTCAATTGCTGGACGGCACGGCAATGCATAGTGATGACGTCAATATGGCGCAGCATGTGCTGATCGCCCAAGTCTATGATTCTTTCAGCGCTTCAGAAGTGAAACTCGCGCTAATGGAGAAATACCCGGAAGATTATCCAATCACTATCGTCACTGCCGCCGGTTCAGCGGATGAATTGCTGAAGACGGTCGCGCTCTATGAGCTCGACCGTTCGACAGAAGTCAATAATTTGACGACGATTTATGTGCCGCCGGTAGAAGCGCAGCTGGACCGCATCAAGGAATGGCAGACGTTCCGAGCCATCGTCGCCACATTGCGCAGCCCGGATGGCTGTCCGTGGGACCGTGAGCAGACGCACGAGTCGCTGCGGCCGTATTTATTGGAAGAAGCGCATGAATTGCTGCAGGCGATTGATGAACAGGACGATGAAGCGATTGCCGAAGAATTAGGTGACGTTCTGCTGCAAGTCTTTCTGCACGCGCAAATCGGCCAGGACAACGGTTATTTCCAGCTTGAAGATGTCCTGGCGTCGATCAGCAGCAAAATGATCCGCCGCCACCCGCATGTTTTCGGCGATGTGAAAGTCGGCGGTGCGGATGACGTGATCGCAAATTGGCAAAGTATTAAGGCGCTGGAAAAGCCGGCGACGGCATCGGTTCTGGACGGCCAGCAGCGCTTTAGTTCAGCCTTAGAGACCTCATACAATTACCAGAAAAAAGCGGCGGAAGTCGGCTTTACATGGCCAGATGCAGACGGTGCGTGGAATAAATTCAATGAAGAATGGCAGGAATTCCAGCAAGAAGCGGCGAAAGGGACAAAAGAGCGCCAACTCGATGAATTGGGCGACCTGCTGTTTACATTGGTCAATATCGCGCGCTTTTACGGCTTGTCTCCGGAACAGGCGATGATCCAGGCCAACAGCAAATTCCGCAAGCGTTTCGGGCACGTTGAAAAACGCGTTACGGAAGGAACAGGGAAATTCAGCGACTACACGCTCGAGCAGCTCGACCAATTTTGGAACGAAGCCAAAGCATTGGCAAGAAAGGAAGACTGAATATGCGACTCGATAAATTTTTGAAAGTCTCGCGTTTGATCAAGCGCCGTACGCTGGCAAAAGAAGTGGCCGACCAAGGCCGTATTATTGTGAACGGTTCGAAAGCCAAAGCGAGTTCAGTCATCAAGGAAAACGATGAACTGCAAATCCGCTTTGGGCAAAAAGTGGTCACGGTACGCGTCGACCAGATCAAAGAAACCGCCAAGAAAGACGAAACGGCGAATATGTATACAATCTTAAAAGAAGAGAAACTGGACAAAGTCGAACCCCAGTTTATCGATGACGAAGCGTAAGAGTTAAAAGCGCAACATAATAAAAGCTGCACCGGAGCATAGCTCTGGCGCAGCTTTTTCTATTGGATGGATGAATACGTGCGCGGAGGGTGCGGCAGTCACTTGCCCATAAGCGCAACGAGCAGGGCCTTCTGCGTATGCAGGCGGTTTTCCGCCTCTTGGAATACTACCGAGTTCGGCCCTTCAAGAATGGCAGTGGTGACTTCTTCTTCGCGGTGGGCCGGGAGGCAATGCATGAAGATGTAATGGCTGTTGGCATGCTGGACAAGTTCTTCATTGACCTGGAAATGCTTGAAATGCTCCATGCGCTCAAGCGCTTCCGCTTCCTGGCCCATGCTTGCCCATACATCGGTATAGATGATGTCACAGCCTGTCACTGCTTCAACAGGGTCTGTCGTTACGTGAATGTTGGCGCCGGTTTCTAGCGCGAAGTCTCGCGCTAACGCCACCATTTCCGGTTTCGGTGCATAGGCGGCAGGCGAGGCGATGGTGATGTTCATGCCGACTTTCGCCGCACCGATCATCAATGAATTCGACATATTATTGGCGTCGCCGATATAAGCCATTTTCTTGCCGGCAAGAACGCCGAAATGCTCCTGGACCGTCAAAAGGTCGGCGAGTACTTGGCACGGGTGGAAATCGTCCGTCAAGCCGTTGATGACCGGTACTTTGCTATTAGCAGCGAATTCTTCGACCGTCGCCTGGTGGAATGTACGGATCATGATGCCGTCAAGATAGCCGGACAGGACTTGAGCCGTGTCAGCGATGGTTTCGCCGCGGCCCATCTGGATGTCACGCGTGCTCAAATGCATCGCGTGCCCGCCGAGCTGCAGCATGCCTGCTTCGAAGGATACACGTGTGCGCGTCGACGATTTTTCGAAAATCATGCCGAGCACTTTGCCCTGCAGCAAGGGCAGGTGTTTATTTTCAGGCTTTTTCAGATTCGCCGCAAGCGCCAGCAGCTCTAAAATTTCATCGGTGCTGTAATCTTTCAGCGACAATAGATGGTTCTGGGTCAGTTGTGTGGCGGATGTCAATGTCATCGTCATTTCGCAAGCACTCCTTTCATAGGTCCGTTGATGATTTTCACAGCTTCTTGGAAAGCGGCGACGGTTTCGCTCCGCGTCCAGACGTGAAGGCGGCGGAGGGCTGCTTGGGCCGCCTGTGCTTTGTCGGGTTCCAGGGTCAGGTCGATATAGGCTTTTTTGTCATCTGTTGCCAGCCATTTGTCGAATGGCAGCGACTCTTCTGTATGAAAGGCGAAGCCGTGCTCCAGCCAAAAATCCAAGTCAATCAACGTCAGCGATGCGTCGGTGATGAAAATCGTGCCGCCACCGTCTAAGTCCGCTAATTGCTGCGAAGCGCCGATGAGGGCCTTGTGCATCGCAACGTTGGCATCCGGGCTTTGGCCGATGACCTCGCCGGTCGACATCATTTCAGGCGACAGCACCGGCGACAGGCCAGGGAGCTTGATATGGGAGAACACGGGCGCTTTTACCGTGTATTCCGGCTGGCCGTTATAGTCCTGCTCAATGCCAAGCTCCCCGTAGGGAATGCCGAGCATCAGCGCGGTGGCATGCTGGACCAGCGGAACGCCGGTCACTTTTGAGCTGATCGGCGCTGTGCGCGATGCACGCGGGTTGATTTCCATGACGAACAATTGGCCTTGTTCATAGACAAACTGGATATTGAACAAACCGGTATACTCCATATTGGCGGCAATGTGCTTCGCGGTGCTTGAAATTTCTTCGAGTTCGTGTGCTGACAACGTCAGCGGGGTGGTGATCGAAATGCTGTCTCCGGAATGGACGCCAGTGCCTTCGATGTGTTCGAAGATGGCGGATACCCAGACGTTTTCGCCGTCCGTCA
>DATISS010000001.1:0-9068 GCA_035468565.1 Planococcus sp. (in: firmicutes) | reverse complement strand
GCTTCTGGCTGGCGAGCGATACCTTCTACTGTTTTTGAAACGATCATTCCGTTACCGATACCTGCACCTAGTGCTGCTAAACCTACTGCGATTGCTGCTGCTAATAAACCTAATGAACCTGTCATTTTAATGTGTCCTCCTCAGGATAATTGCTATTTTTTTTGCTCTGCTAGGAGCGTTTTATACTCAATGATCTTCGCTGACTTTATGCGATAAATAAACCATCGTTAACATAACGAAAATGAATGCTTGGATTGCCCCGATAAAGATCGAGAATCCTTGCCATACCATCATCGGAAGGAATGCAGCGGCAAAACCGAATACACTTGCTCCGCCGAGTCCGGCCAATAGTGCAAGAAGAATTTCTCCTGCGTAGATGTTTCCGTAAAGACGCAGACCGAGTGTCAGCGTATTTGCGAATTCCTCAATGATCTTAAGCGGGAAAAGGAATTTCATCGGTTTGAAAAAATCCGCACCGTATCCTTTCAGCCCTTTCATCTTGATGCCATAATAATGGCTTAAGATGATAACCATTGCTGCCAACGTCATTGTCACGGTCGGATCTGCTGTTGGTGATTTCCACCAAAGATCGCCGTAGATAATGATTGAGAAAGGGAGCCCTAACATATTCGATACGAAGATGAACATGATTAGCGTTATTCCCAGCACATGGAATCTGCCGCCAGTTTTCCAGTCCATATTGCTTTTAATGATACCCTTGACGAAATCCATGATCCATTCCATGAAGTTCTGCATACCCGTAGGCTTCAGTTTCATATTTCGTGTCGCGATAAAAGCAATGAGGAAAACGATAACAGCGGCTACAATTAGCATCATAACATTCGACAAGTTGAACCATATGCCGAATATTTCAAGCATTGGTGCGCCGTGATCCACGATAGTTTCACCTCTCTTTCCACTTTCTTAATGGTGTTTCACGTGATAGACAATCCGCTCCGTTAATAACAGAACATACGGGACCATCAATCCAATTACCGTACTGACCAAGTGAACATGCTCTGCGAAAAGAATTGCTATCGCAACAGCGGCAACACCTGATGCAAACCGTAATGCCGTTCCAAGCGAACGAACATTCGAGCCTTCTGCCACCGCCCGGTCGAATTTCTCCATCCGGCGAACCAGAATCCACATATTATAAATGCCGAACAGGGATCCTATGATAAGGCCTGCAAAAATCGCTTGGTATGGGGTCAATCCCCAGCCTAAGACGAAAGCTGCCAGGATGAAATACATCATCTTTTTTAGCCGTTCGTAAATTTCCCTAAGTCCATCCATTTTTTACTGGTCTCCTGATTCGAATTTTCGGACGGTCTGAAGCATTGCCCATACTCCGAGAGCTAATCCCGCAAGCAGGAAAATGATCAGAAATAGCGGGGCGGTTCCTGTTTGTTCATCGAGCCACATACCTGTGAACAGACCGATGAGCACGGACCCGACAAGTTGTGAGAGGATGGCGCTGTATAGTGCCATCGCTTGTAAGGGACTTTTTGTTGGGCGCATGATAAACCCCTCGATTTTCGTTTTGATTTGACATAAAACCCTTAAAAAAGGCCAGTCGCATCAGGCTTTCAGAACAACATCTCTATGTATGAAAACCCTCTCATGCATACCCTTTGTAAGCATACATTAGGGGTAAATTCATGTCAATTAGATGTAATGAAAAACATCACAAGCGATTTCGGCCTGACATATTGTCGACAAATTTGGAAGAAGAAAAGCGGAAACGGCCGTTCAGGTTCGACAGGCGTAAGACGGAATGGCGAAGCGGCATGTTTTCAGCCGCACAGTCTCGAAAAGTAGAAGTGCCTGTTCAGCTCTGACAGGCATCAGACAGACTAGCGAAGTGGCACTCTTTGCCACACAGCTGGGCTGACTGATGACCCGAAGAGCTAGGCACTGAACTAGACACCCAGACCGTCTTACGACCCGAGAACCTGGCCGTTGCAGCTGGACACCAAGAAAAGCGGAAGTGCCCTTCCCACTACTATTTAATAGTAGGAAGATACTCATGCAAAGCTTCTACGATCCGGCGGGATGCAAAGCCGTCGCCATAAGGGTTCGAGGCTTGTGACATGCGCTTATACGCTTCCTCGTCCGTCAGCAATTCCTTCGCCATGCGGTAAATGTCTTCTTCGTTTGTGCCCGCTAGCTTCAAAGTGCCTGCTTCGATTCCTTCTGGACGTTCAGTTGTGTCGCGCAAAACGAGAACCGGCTTGCCAAGCGATGGCGCTTCTTCCTGCACGCCGCCCGAATCCGTCAGAATGATGAACGAGCGCGCCGCGAAGTTATGGAAATCCAATACTTCAAGCGGCGGGATCAAATGGATTCTTGGATCTTCGCCAAGCACTTCTTCCGCAACTTCACGGACAGCCGGATTTAAATGCACCGGATAAACCACTTGCACATCGTCATGCTCGGAAATGAGGCGTTTGATGGCGCGGAACATATGGCGCATCGGTTCGCCCAAGTTTTCACGTCGATGGGCTGTCAGAAGAATCATCCGGTCGGAACCGATTTTCTCCAGCATCGGGTGGCTGTAATCCTCACGCACGGTCGTTTTCAATGCGTCGATTGCGGTATTGCCCGTTACGTAGATTGAAGCTTCTTTTTTATTTTCCGATCGCAGATTCTGCGCGGACTTTTCAGTCGGCGCGAAATGGATATCCGCCAAGACACCTGTCAACTGGCGGTTCATCTCTTCCGGATAAGGCGAGTATTTATTGAACGTACGCAGCCCGGCTTCGACGTGGCCGACGGCGATCTGGTTATAGAACGCCGCAAGGCCCGCGACGAAAGTCGTTGTCGTGTCGCCGTGGACAAGTACGATATCCGGCTTTGCCTCTTTCATGATGCCATCCAAGCCTTCAAGAGCACGGGTTGTTACGCCGCTCAGTGTCTGGCGTTCTTTCATGATATTCAAATCGAAGTCCGGGGTGATTTTGAACGTCTCAAGGACTTGGTCAAGCATCTCCCGGTGCTGCGCAGTGACTGCCACTAACGTCTCGATTGTTTCAGGATGCTTCTGGAGTTCCAACACAAGAGGAGCCATCTTGATTGCTTCCGGCCGTGTGCCGAAAATCGTCATTACTTTCCACTTTTTCGTCAATTTTATTCCCCCACTTTTACTTTGTTCCGAATAAACGGTCTCCGGCATCTCCTAGACCCGGAACGATATAGCCATGGTCATTCAGCTTTTCATCAAGCGCCGCAATGTAGATATCGACATCCGGATGCGCTTGTTGCAGCGCTTCTACGCCTTCAGGAGCGGCGATGATGCACATAAAACGGATTTTTTTCGCTCCGCGTTTTTTCAATGAATTAACAGCTTCAATCGCCGAACCGCCAGTCGCGAGCATCGGGTCGACCACGATGAGTTCACGTTCTTGCACGTCGGAAGGCAATTTCAAGTAGTATTCGACCGGCTGCAAAGTTTCAGGGTCACGGTACAAGCCGATATGCCCAACTTTCGCTGCCGGGATCAATTTTAAAATTCCGTCAACCATGCCGATGCCGGCGCGGAGAATCGGAACTACCCCTAATTTTTTTCCTGACAATACATTCGACTTCGCCATTTGGACCGGAGTTTCAACTTCGATTTCCTCTAAAGGAAGATCGCGCGTGATTTCAAAAGCCATCAAAGTGGCAATTTCATCTACAAGCTCACGGAATTCTTTTGTGCCTGTTGATTTGTCACGGATGTAAGTCAATTTATGCTGGATTAACGGATGATCAAATACATGTACTTTTCCCACTGCAAAACATCTCCTTTTCAAACATTATCCTATCTAGTATAACAGAATTTTATTGCCGCGACGCCCTGCTTATTGCATTGGGATTTTTCAGACTTCTCCAGGCCTAAGCCTGTATGATGCTTTGAATTTTTCCCGCTCCGCCACCGGACATTGGTGCTGCGCGGGCGAGACCTCTGCAAAACCGCAAAAAAACCGGAGCATGGATGCTCCGGCCTACAATAAATTTGCTTGATCGCGTGACATCGGGCGATAGAAATAATAGCCTTGGCCGACGCGGCAGCCGAGATCGATGAGCAGCTTCCGCTGTTCTTCCGTTTCTATTCCTTCCGCCACCGCCGTCATCTGAAGATTGTCCGCAAGCTGAATAATCGTACGGACAATCGCCAGCGTTGCAGGCTCATGCATGTTCGAAATGAACGAGCGGTCGATTTTGATTTCGTGCACCGGCAGTTTCTGCAGATAACTCAGCGATGAATAGCCTGTTCCAAAGTCGTCGATCGAACTTGTAAAACCGAAAGTCTTCAAGCGCTTGAAGACTTTGTAGGCGGTTTCGATATCGACAAAGCCGATGCGTTCGGTAATTTCCAACCGGATCCAGCTTGGTTCGATATCGTATTCGCCCGTGATGTCCACGAGGTATGGGATGAACGAATGATGGAAGAAATGATCGGTTGAAATGTTGACCGCCACTTGGCGCATCTCAATTCCGAGGTCCTGCTGCTTTTGGAGCCAGCCCAACACTTTCTTCATCACAAGCTGTTCCAGTTCCCGAATTTTCCCGTTCTTTTCCGCCACCGGAATAAAGACTTCCGGTGATATCGTCCCGAGGTCGGCGGAGAACCAGCGGGCCAGCGCTTCGAAGCCGATGATTTTCCCGCTGTTCAAATCCACTTTCGGCTGCAAATGCACATCGATTTCTTCGCGTTTGATGGCGGCTGTCAGTTCGTTCGCTACCCGCAAATCCCTCATCATGAATTCATCATGTTCGTTTTCGTAATAGCACATCGATTCGCCCGCCCGCAGCTTCGCTTTTGATAGCGCACTGTCTGCGTGGCGGATCAGTTCATCGGCATCGTGCTGCTTTTGGGTGACAATCGCGATTCCCATCTTCAGCGTCAGGAACAATTCCAGATCGTGTACCTTCACCGGCTCGGCGGCGCATTGCGCCAGCACGCCCAGAATATCAGGCACTTTGCCGAGCGGTGTCAGGCAGAAAACGGCGATTGTGGAATCCGAGAAACGCGCAACCAGGCTTTCGAGCGGCAATGGCGGCAGCAGGAAGCGTCTGCCGATTTCCTGGATTAGCGCATCTCCTGCGCGATGACCATATTGGTCAACCACTTTGATGTATTCGTCAGCGGAAACGAAAGCCACAAAACCTTCTTTGTTTTCCTCCATCAGCACCTGGGTTTCATTCACAAAATAATTGCGGTTCGGCAAATTCGATTCCTTATCCAGAAACGCCAAGCGCAGCATTTCCTCCTGCTGGCGGAAATACTTGATCGTCAGTGACACGATCGGCGCAATTTGTTCGATGAATTCACGGTCTGCCGCCGCTAATGCGTTTTCTTGCTGGAAGTAAATGCCGAATGTGCCAATGGCGTCCCCAGCGGCATCCAGAATCGGTACCGACCAGCTTGAAAACAGGCCGTAGCGCTCCACCAGTTCTTGATGGTCCGACCATAGCGGATCTTTCCTCATGTTCTCAACAACAACCGTTTCTTTCCGGAAATAGGCGGCGCCGCAAGTTCCTACTGTTGCTTCGGCTTTGACACCACTGACAGCATCGTGGAAATGCTGGGGCATCGAATTGCCTGCGCCCGACTTGAATTTGCCATCTTCACCGACTAGCAAAACGGTGCATTTCGCACCGTCTTGAAAGAACGATTCCACCGCTGTGCATGCTTTTTGCAGCAGCGCACTGAGCATATAGCCTTTTTCCAAGTCATTATAGGTTTCCTGCTGCAGCTTGATGAGCGCCTCCGCACGTTTTCTGTCGGTGATGTCCCGGTGCAGCATCAATGTGAACTTTGAATCGGTTTCGTTAACGACAATCGGCTGGATCGTAATCTCGTTCCAGAACGGCACGCCGTCTTTGCGGTAATTGATGATTTCCTTGACGCAAGCTTCACCGGCGTCGATGCACCCTCTTATTTCTTGGCTGACTTTCAGATCCGTTTTCAAGCCATGCGTGAATTTGCCGTTTCTCCCGACCACTTCATGCACAGGGTACCCGCTCATTTCACAATATGCCTCGTTGGCATAAATGATAGGATTATCTTCCACTTCGGGATTGGTGATGATAAAACCCGTCTGAAATTCCACTCCGAGACGCCGAAGCCAGTCGATAATTATGCGCGTGTCTTGCTTTCTCTGTTCCTTCTGCATATGCGGGTCCCCCAAGCTAAACGGATGTATTTTTTTAGATAAAAAAACAGCTGCCTGTAATTAAGCCTTTGGCAGCTGTATTCCCTTATTTGTACAATGGAAAACTTGCTGTCAGCTTCGCTGTGCGCGCTGCTGCTTCTGTTTTCACCGCTTCGTTTTCAGGATCTTTCAATAAAGAAGCCATAATCGAAGCGATTTCTTTCATTTCAGGTTCTTTGAAGCCTCTTGATGTGACAGCCGGTGTACCCAAGCGGATACCAGAAGTGACGAATGGGCTTTCCGGATCGAAAGGAATCGTATTCTTGTTTGTTGTGATTCCGACTGCGTCCAGTGCGTGCTCAGCCACTTTGCCTGTCAAATTCAACGACCGCAAATCGAGCAGCAGCAAATGGTTTTCGGTGCCGCCGGATACGATGTTGACGCCTTCCGCCATTAGCGCTTCCGCCAATGCTTGTGCATTTTTGACAACTTGTTCGATATAAGTCTTGAATTCAGGCTGCTGTGCTTCACCGAATGCCACCGCTTTAGCGGCGATTACGTGCATCAACGGTCCGCCTTGAATTCCTGGGAAGATGGTTTTGTCGATTTTTTTCGCGAATTCCTCTTTGCAGAGGATCAAGCCGCCGCGCGGTCCGCGCAGTGTTTTATGGGTAGTTGATGTGACGAAATGCGCATGAGGAACCGGATTCGGATGTGCACCGGTTGCAACTAATCCTGCAATATGCGCCATGTCGACCATCAGATAAGCATCTATTTCATCCGCAATTTCACGGAATTTGGCAAAATCCAATTGACGGGAATATGCACTGGCGCCAGCGACGATCATTTTCGGCTTATGTTCCAATGCCGCTTCGCGCACTTTGTCGTAATCGATCAATTGCGTGTTTTCGTCAACGCCGTATTCCACGAAATTATACTGCATTCCGCTGAAATTGACTTTGCTGCCGTGCGTTAAATGGCCGCCATGATTCAAATTCATGCCGAGAACCGTATCGCCTTTTTCCAAAATTGCCGTGTAAACTGCCATATTGGCCTGCGATCCTGAATGCGGCTGGACGTTTGCGTGTTCCGCGCCGAAAATCTCTTTCAGGCGGTCGCGTGCAATATTTTCTACAATGTCAACAAATTCACAGCCACCGTAATAACGTTTGCCGGGATAGCCTTCTGCATATTTGTTCGTCAAAACTGAACCTTGGGCTTCCATTACTGCTGGTGACACGAAGTTTTCAGAGGCGATCAGTTCAATGTTCGCTTCCTGACGCTGCTTTTCTGCTTCCATTGCTTCATAAACTGCCGGGTCTTGCGCTTTAATCAATTCCATCTCCATCTGTAAATCCCTCCTGTAAGTGGACAAGCTGACGACTGTAGCGCGCACGCTCTCCCCCGATCAATTTCGGCCGGGTTGTAGCGGCTGAAACAATCGCTTCTCCTATTAGTTTAACAGAAGTTCGGAGTGGAACGGCTACTCTTTTTAAATGCATGCCAATCATTGTTTGGCCGATATCGATTCCGGCATGCGCCTGAATCTCTTCGACGACGACCGGATCGATCATTGCGGTGTATGCATATGCGCTCATCGAGCCCCCTGCTTTCGGCACTGGAATGACGGACACCGGCTCCAGGCTGTATTTTTCTGCAGTCTGGCGCTCAATCGTCAATGCGCGGTTAATATGCTCACAGCCTTGGAAAGCCAGAAAAATGCGATGGCGCGCGGCGAATTTTTCCAGCGGCTTGTACAAGCTTTCCGCTATATCAAGCCCGCCTCCTGTGCCGATGCGCTGGCCAGCCACTTCAGATGTCGAACAGCCGACAACGAATACTTGGCCTTTCTTGAACTGGATCTGCTGCTCTAATTCACTGAGCACTTCTTCAAGCTGTAATTCCCATAAAGTCTGCATATCGCTCCACCCCTTCGATTAGTTTTCGAGGTTAGAAATTTTCTGTACACGGTTCTGATGGCGTCCGCCTTCAAACTCTTCCGCCAACCACGTCTTAACGATTTCCCGGGCAAGTCCAGGTCCGATAACGCGTTCGCCCATCGCAAGGATATTGGAATCGTTATGCCCTCTTGTCGCTTTTGCACTGAATACGTCATGGACAAGCGCACAGCGGATGCCGTTGACTTTGTTCGCCGCGATTGACATGCCGATCCCTGTACCGCAAATCAGGATGCCGCGGTCGTATTCGCCGCTCGCGACTGCGTCTGCAACCGGTTTAGCGTAATCCGGATAATCCACCGAATCGTCTGTCTGAGGTCCGAAATCCTTGTATTCTATACCCGATTCATCCAATAAATTCATGATGTCTTTGCGCAAAACGTTGCCGCCGTGGTCTGAAGAAATAGCTATTTTCATGAGAAACCCTCTTTTCTGTTTTCTGTTAGAGCGATCGCCTAAAAACGCGGCTTCCACTTTTCTATCATTCTAACATTATTGTACTGAAAAACCTACATAGCCGGCATGCAGGACGCAGGAATCAAAGGAAAATGAAAAAGCCATCCGCTTTTTCGCAGATGGCCCCTTCCTTATCTATATTAAGTTGAACTACAGAAATAGCATATTGAAAATCGCTCCGGTCGCTTTGGGCACGGCTCCCGCCATGAGCCGAGAAGACCACTCGTCTCATAGCTTCGCCTAGCCCCTTGACGCGCCGGCGCTAAGATATCTCGCGATATGGAGCAAAACAGCTGCGACTCCTGCGGAGCAGCGAAGCGACGAGACTCCCGAGACCCCGCAGGAAGCGTAGCGACCGAGGAGGCTTGGAAGCGAGCCCGCGGAAAGCGCAGCTGTTTTGCGGAATATCAGCTATTATAAATTATTAGTTCAACTTATATATCCAATTAGTTTATCCACAAGTTTATCAATCAGCCCATTCAGCTCTGTGTATGTCTGTTGATAAGTATGCAAT